>NZ_JASTTJ010000013.1:0-235549 GCF_032248645.1 Streptomyces zaehneri | reverse complement strand
GCGGCCTACAAGCCGTGCGGCCTGCGGCCTGCGGCCTACAAGCCGTGCGGCCTGCGGCCTGCGGCCTACAAGCCGTGCGGCCTGCGGCCTGCGGCCTACAAGCCGTGCGGCCTGCGGCCTGCGGCCTACAAGCCGTGCGGCCTGCGGCCTGCGGCCTGCGGCCTACAAGCCGTGCGGCCTGCGGCCTGCGGCCTGCGGCCTGCGGCCGTGCCGCCACCGCCGCCCGCGCCCGCGGCCTACAGCCGTGCGCCGCGCCCGTGGCCAAAAGCCGTGCCGCCACCGCCGTCAGGCCAGCGGCCTGCGGTCCACGGCCGTGGCGGCCTACAGCCGTGCCGCCACCGCCGTCATAAGGCACGAGGACGGTGAAGGGTGCCCGGCGGCATCAGCCGCCGGGCACCCTTCACCGTTGAACCCGAGTGGGCTTACAGCCCGTAACGCTCGCGCGCTTCCTTCACCGCGGTCGCCCTGACCTCGCCGCGCCGGGCGAGCTGGGCCAGGGCCGCGACGACGATCGACTCGGCGTCGACGCCGAAGTGGCGGCGGGCCGCCGCACGGGTGTCGGAGAGGCCGAAACCGTCCGCGCCCAGCGAGGACCAGTCCTGCTCGACCCACTGCGCGATCTGGTCCGGGACCTGGCGCATGTAGTCGGAGACCGCGAGGACCGGACCCTCGGCGCCCTGGAGGGCCCGACGGACGTACGGCTGGCGCTCCTCGCCGCGCAGGAGGGCCGCGTCGGCCTCCAGCGCGTCGCGGCGCAGCTCGGTCCAGGAGGTCGCGGACCACACGTCGGAGGCCACACCCCACTCCTCGGCGAGCAGCCGCTGGGCCTTCAGGACCCAGTGGATCGCCGTGCCGGAGCCCAGGAGCTGGATGCGCGGGGCGTTGGCCGCAGCCACCTCGACGCCCGCCGACTCGGCCGTGTTGAAGCGGTACAGGCCCTTGAGGATGCCCTCGTCGACGCCGGGGGCGGACGGCTTGGCCGGCTGCGGCATCGGCTCGTTGTAGACCGTCAGGTAGTAGAAGACGTTCTGGTCCTCGCCCGGGGCGGCCTCGCCGTACATCCGGCGCAGACCGTCCTTGACGATCGCCGCGATCTCGTACGCGAACGCCGGGTCGTAGCTGAGGGCGGCCGGGTTGGTCGCGGCGATGACCGGGGAGTGGCCGTCGGCGTGCTGGAGGCCCTCGCCCGTCAGGGTCGTACGGCCGGCCGTGGCGCCGACGAGGAAGCCGCGGCCGAGCTGGTCGCCGAGCTGCCACATCTGGTCGGCCGTGCGCTGCCAGCCGAACATCGAGTAGAAGATGTAGAACGGGATCATCGCCTCACCGTGCGTGGAGTACGCGGTGGACGCGGCGATGAAGTCGGCCATCGAACCGGCCTCGGTGATCCCCTCGTTGAGGATCTGGCCGTTCTTGGCCTCCTTGTAGTACATCAGCTGGTCGCGGTCGACCGGCTCGTACGTCTGGCCCTTGGGGGAGTAGATCCCGAGCGACGGGAACAGGCTCTCCATGCCGAAGGTGCGCGCCTCGTCCGGGACGATCGGCACCCAGCGCCTGCCGGTCTCCTTGTCGCGGACCAGGTCCTTGACCAGCCGGACGAAGGCCATGGTGGTGGCCACGTTCTGGGCGCCGGAGCCCTTGTCGAAGGAGGCGAACGTCTTGTCGGCGGGGGCCGGCAGCGGGGCCAGGGCGTGCGTACGGCGGGCCGGGGCCGGGCCGCCGAGGGCCGCGCGGCGCTCCTGGAGGTAGCGGACCTCGGGGGAGTCGGCACCCGGGTGGCCGTAGGGGACCACGCCGTCGACGAACTGGCTGTCCGAGATCGGCAGCTCCAGCAGGTCGCGCATCGCCTTGAACTCGTCCACCGAGAGCTTCTTCATCTGGTGGTTGGCGTTCTTCGACGCGAAACCCTCGCCGAGGGTGTGGCCCTTGACCGTCTGGGCCAGGATGACCGTCGGGGCGCCCTTGAACTCCACCGCCGCCTTGTAGGCCGCGAACACCTTGCGCGCCTCGTGACCACCGCGGGAGAGGTGGAAACACTCGAGGATCTTGTCGTCGCTCAGCAGCTTCGCCAGCTCGACGAGCGCCGGGTCCTTGCCGAAGAAATCCTCGCGGATGTAGGCGGCGCCACGCGTCTGGTACGTCTGCACCTGGGCGTCGGGTACCTCGCGCAGCCGGCGGACGAGCGCGCCCGTGGTGTCGAGCTGGAACAGCTCGTCCCAGGCGGAGCCCCACAGCGACTTGACGACGTTCCAGCCCGCGCCGCGGAACTGGGCCTCCAGCTCCTGCACGATCTTGAAGTTCGCGCGGACCGGGCCGTCGAGGCGCTGGAGGTTGCAGTTGATGACGAAGGTCAGGTTGTCCAGACCCTCGCGGGCGGCGAGGGCGAGTGCCGCCGTCGACTCGGGCTCGTCCATCTCGCCGTCACCGAGGAACGCCCACACGTGGGACGCGGAGACGTCCTTGATGCCGCGGTTGGTGAGATAGCGGTTGAAGCGCGCCTGGTAGATCGCGGAGAGCGGGCCGAGGCCCATCGACACCGTCGGGAACTCCCACAGCCAGGGCAGGCGCCGCGGGTGCGGGTACGACGGGAGGCCGTCGCCGCCCGCCTCCTGGCGGAAGTTGTCGAGGTGCTGCTCGGTCAGCCGGCCGTCGAGGAAGGCACGGGCGTAGATGCCGGGGGAGGCGTGGCCCTGGATGTAGAGCTGGTCGCCCGAGCCGGGAGCCTCCTGGGACTCCTTGCCCTTGAAGAAGTGGTTGAAGCCGGTCTCGTAGAGCCAGGCCGCGGAGGCGAAGGTGGCGATGTGGCCGCCGACGCCGTGTTTGCTGCCCCGGGTCACCATCGCGGCCGCGTTCCAGCGGTTCCACGCGGTGATCCTGCGCTCCATCTCCTCGTCGCCGGGCGCGGACGGCTCGGCGGCGGTGGGGATGGTGTTGACGTAGTCCGTCTCGAGCAGCTTGGGCAGCGCGATGCCGTTGCCCTCGGCACGCTCCAGCGTGCGGCGCATCAGGTATGCGGCACGGTGCGGCCCGGCCGCCTTGGCGACCGCGTCCAGGGAGGCCTGCCATTCGGCGGTCTCCTCCGGGTCCCGGTCGGGGAGCTGGTCGAGCGCGCTCGGCTGGATGGCCTGGGGGTCGGTCATGTCGCCGCCTTCCTCAGTCGAAGGGGGTTCCCTGTGAGGGTGTTCCTGGGGGTGCCCTTGGTCTTTGGCAGGACAGGGCGTGGGCTCGAGGCGCGATGCCATGGGTGGCTTCGGCCGCGGCCCGTCGGCGACTGTAACCCCCTGATCGATGATCGATCAAAGGGTTGAAGGGCAAAACCTCTCGATCGCGAGAAAGTAGGCACGGGGTGCCTTTCGGGCAGGCACCCCGTGCCGCGTCAATCCGGGGTTTTCGCAGGTCGGAGGCCACGTATGAGCGCGTGTACGCTCCACTGAAACCCGAGCGCTCCGCTAGCCAGGGCGCTTCTTCGGGATCAGCCCGGGTTTCGCGGCGCCCGGCACAAGAAACGCCCTAGGCCCGGGGAGCGCACCCGAGGACGTGTGCCTTCACCAGCTCGGCGATCCTCGGGTCCCGCCGCCGGAACGCCTGGACGAGCTCCTCGTGCTCCTCCGCGTACGACTGCTGCACGGTCCCCAGCCAGCGGATCGACAGCGCCGTGAACACCTCGATGCCCAGGCCCTCCCAGGTGTGCAGCAGCACCGAGTTGCCGGCCGCCCGGACCAGTTCCCGGTGGAAACCGACCGTGTGCCGCACCTGGCCCGTGCCGTCCGCGGCGCGGTCCGCCTCGTACAGCGCGGCGACATGCGGTTCGAGGGCCGAGCAGTCCTCCGCGAGCCGTTGCGCGGCCAGCTCCGCCGCGATCGCCTCCAGGCCGGCCCGGACGGGGTAGCTCTCCTCCAGGTCCGCGGCCGTGAGGTTGCGCACCCGCACGCCCTTGTTCGGCGCGGACTCGATCAACCGCAGCGACTCCAGCTCGCGCAGCGCCTCCCGCACCGGTGTCTGGCTGACCTCCAGCTCGGTCGCGATCCGGCGCTCCACGATCCGCTCGCCCGGCTTCCAGCGCCCGCTGACGATCCCCTCCACGATGTGCTCGCGGATCTGTTCGCGCAGCGAGTGGACGACGGGCGCGGTCATGAGGGCTCCTTTGAGGAGGGGCCGCACGGGCCCCCGGGGGCGTTTGACGTATAGACAATACGGCCGGGGGCCCGCGCAGGAGAGGCGCACGGGGGCGCTTTCAAGCAGGTGAGACGAGACTTACACGCCCACACGGGGGCTCGGCTGTAAAGACCAGTACCGGACAGGTCCCGGTGCCGGCCGGGCCCGGAGCCGTGCTCCCGGTGGCCCGGAGCCGTGCTCCGGGCCGGGCTTCCTGTCGTGCTCCCGGCCGGGCTTCCTCTCGTGCTCCCGGCCGTGCCCGGACCCGGCAGACGGAAGCCCCCGCCCGGAGAGTTCCGGACGGGGGCACCCGCTGTCGAGCCCTGGGGGTCAGAGGCCGAGTTCGACCTCGAACTCGCCGGCCTCCAGGATCGCCTTGACGGCGGTCAGGTAACGGGCCGCGTCGGCGCCGTCGACCAGACGGTGGTCGTAGGACAGGGTCAGGTACGTCATGTCGCGGACGCCGATGACCGTGCCCTCCTCCGTCTCGATGACGGCCGGACGCTTGACCGTGGCACCGATGCCGAGGATCGCGACCTGGTTCGGCGGCACGATGATCGTGTCGAACAGCGCGCCGCGCGAGCCGGTGTTGCTGATGGTGAAGGTCGCGCCGGACAGCTCGTCCGGGGTGATCTTGTTCGCGCGGACCTTGCCCGCCAGGTCGGCCGTGGCCTTGGCGATGCCGGCGATGTTCAGGTCGCCCGCGTGCTTGATGACCGGGGTCATCAGGCCCTTCTCGGAGTCCACCGCGATACCGATGCTCTCGGTGTCGAAGTAGGTGATCGTGCCCTCGTCCACGTTGATCCGGGCGTTGACGGCCGGGTGGGCCTTCAGCGCCTGGGCCGCCGCCTTCACGAAGAACGGCATCGGGGAGAGCTTGACGCCCTCGCGGGCCGCGAAGGAGTCCTTCGCCTGCGCGCGGAGCTTCATCAGCCGGGTGATGTCGACCTCGACGACCGAGGACAGCTGCGCCTGCTCGTGCAGCGCCTTGACCATGTTGTCGCCGATGACCTTGCGGATGCGGGGCATCTTGACCGTCTGGCCACGCAGCGGGGAGACCTCGAGCGCCGGGGTCTTCTTCGCGGCGGCAGGGGCCGCGGCGGCCGGAGCCGGAGCGGCGGCGGCCGCCTTCGCGGCCTCGGCGGCGGCGAGGACGTCCTGCTTGCGGATACGGCCGCCGACGCCGGTGCCCTTGACGGCGGCCAGGTCGACGCCGTTCTCGGCGGCGAGCTTGCGCACCAGCGGGGTCACGTAGGCGCCGTCGTCAGCCGCCGGAGCGGCGGGCGCGGGGGCCGGGGCGGCCGGAGCCGGAGCGGCGGCGACCGGGGCGGGCGCCGGAGCGGCCGGTGCCGGAGCGGCGGCGGCCGGAGCCGGAGCCGGAGCCGGGGCAGCAGCGGCGGGCGCCGGGGCAGCGGGGGCCGGGGCCGGAGCGGCGGGGGCCGGGGCAGCGGCCGGAGCCGCGCCCGGGGCGCCGATGACGGCGAGCTTGGCGCCGACCTCGGCGGTCTCGTCCTCGCCGACCGTGATCTCGAGCAGCACACCGGAGACGGGCGCCGGGATCTCGGTGTCGACCTTGTCGGTCGAGACCTCGAGCAGCGGCTCGTCCTCCGTGACCTCCTCGCCGACCTGCTTCAGCCAGCGGGTGACGGTGCCCTCGGTGACGGACTCGCCGAGCGCGGGCAGGACGACGTCCGTGCCCTCGGCGGAGCCGCCGCCGGTGGCGGCCTCGGCGGTGGGAGCGGGGGCCGGGGCCGCCTGCTCGGTGGACGGCGCGGCAGCGGCCGGCTCCGGTGCGGGCTCGGCGACCGGCTCGGCGGCCGGAGCCGGAGCGGCGGCGGGGGCGCCGGTGCCGTCGTCGATGACGGCGAGCTCGGCACCGACCTCGACCGTCTCGTCCTCGGCGACCTTGATGGAGGCCAGGATGCCGGCGGCGGGGGAGGGGATCTCGGTGTCGACCTTGTCGGTCGAGACCTCGAGCAGGGGCTCGTCGGCCTCGACGCGCTCACCCTCGGCCTTCAGCCAGCGGGTGACAGTGCCCTCGGTGACGCTCTCGCCGAGCGCCGGAAGGGTTACGGAAACCGCCATGGTTTCGGTTGCTCCTTACGAATTGCGGAAGTCTGTGTCGTCGCGGAGTCGCTTCGTCGACCGAGGGGTCAGTCGTGCGAGTGCAGCGGCTTGCCCGCCAGGGCCAGGTGGGCCTCGCCGAGCGCCTCGTTCTGCGTCGGGTGGGCGTGGATGAGCTGCGCGACCTCGGCGGGCAGCGCCTCCCAGTTGTAGATCAGCTGGGCTTCGCCGACCTGCTCGCCCATGCGGTCGCCGACCATGTGGACGCCGACCACGGCACCGTCCTTCACCTGGACGAGCTTGATCTCGCCCGCGGTGTTGAGGATCTTGCTCTTGCCGTTGCCCGCGAGGTTGTACTTCAGAGCGACGACCTTGTCCGCGCCGTAGATCTCCTTGGCCTTGGCCTCGGTGATGCCCACGGAGGCGACCTCGGGGTGGCAGTACGTCACCCGGGGGACACCGTCGTAGTCGATCGGGACGACCTTCTGACCGGCCAGACGCTCCGCCACCAGCATGCCCTCGGCGAAGCCGACGTGCGCGAGCTGGAGGGTCGGGACCAGGTCGCCGACGGCGGAGATGGTCGGGACGTTGGTGCGCATGTACTCGTCGACCAGGACGTAGCCGCGGTCCGTGGCGACGCCCTGCTCCTCGTAGCCGAGACCGGCGGAGACGGGCCCGCGGCCCACCGCGACCAGCAGGACCTCGGCCTCGAACTCCTTGCCGTCGGCCAGCGTGACCTTGACGCCGTCCGCGGTGTACTCGGCCTTGGAGAAGAAGGTGCCCAGGTTGAACTTGATGCCGCGCTTGCGGAACGCGCGCTCAAGAAGCTTGGAGGAGTTCTCGTCCTCGACCGGGACGAGGTGCTTGAGGCCCTCGATCACCGTCACGTCGGAGCCGAAGGACTTCCACGCCGAGGCGAACTCGACGCCGATGACGCCGCCGCCCAGGATGATGGCCGACTTCGGCACCCGGTCCAGGACGAGGGCGTGGTCCGAGGAGATGATCCGGTCGCCGTCGATCTCCAGGCCAGGCAGCGACTTGGGCACGGAGCCGGTCGCGAGCAGCACGTGGCGGCCCTGGACGCGCTGTCCGCCCACGTCGACGGAGGTCGGGGAGGACAGGCGGCCCTCACCCTCGATGTACGTCACCTTGCGGGAGGCGATCAGCCCCTGAAGGCCCTTGTACAGCCCGGAGATGACACCGTCCTTGTACTTGTGGACGGCGGGGACGTCGATGCCCTCGAAGGTGGCCTTGACGCCGAACTGCTCGCTCTCGCGGGCCTGGTCGGCGATCTCGCCCGCGTGCAGCAGGGCCTTGGTGGGGATGCAACCCCGGTGCAGGCAGGTGCCGCCGACCTTGTCCTTCTCGATCAGGGCGACGTCCAGTCCCAGCTGCGCCCCGCGCAGGGCCGCGGCGTAACCGCCACTACCACCGCCGAGGATCACTAGGTCGAAAACGGTGCTGGCGTCGTTCGCCACGTCACGTCCTCCATGCATGTGCGCCGTGCGCCGGTCGTCGCTGACCGCCGGCGGCTGGTGTCCGGCCGCTCTTTCTTCGGCCCTGTGGTGGGGGCCCTGTCCTGCCGAGGCCCATCTTCGCACTTGCGGGAGACGAACGAGACGCGGGGCCGGGGTGTGAGACACCCCACGCTCACTTGTGACATGGGGGACCGGCCCCGCCCAGGGGGCGGGGAACTGCGCGACCGGCCACGTTCGGCCCGCACCCGTCACATGACGGACGGGCCCGAGTGACCAGGCGCACAGTCCCCTTCGCGGGAGGGACTAGCCGAGGTCGCCGGAGGCGGTCAGCTCGGCCAGCCGCACCAGCGTCCGCACGGCGGTCCCGGTACCGCCCTTGGGCGTGTACCCGAAGGGCCCGCCCTCGTTGAACGCCGGCCCGGCGATGTCCAGGTGCGCCCAGGTGATCCCCTCGCCCACGAACTCGCGCAGGAAGAGACCGGCCACCAGCCCGCCGCCCATCCGCTCACCCATGTTGGCGATGTCCGCGACGCTGGAGTCCATGCCCTTGCGCAGGTGCTCCGGCAGCGGCATCGGCCACGCCGGCTCGCCGACCTCCTCGGCGGCCTCGTGCAGCGCGGAGCGGAACGCGTCGTCGTTCGCCATGATCCCGAAGGTACGGCTGCCCAGCGCCAGCATCATCGCGCCGGTCAGGGTCGCGACGTCGACGATCGCGTCCGGCTTCTCCGCGGAGGCCGCCCACAGCGCGTCCGCGAGCACCAGCCGGCCCTCGGCGTCCGTGTTGAGGACCTCGACGGTCTTGCCGCTGTACATGCGCAGCACGTCACCCGGGCGGGTGGCGGAGCCGGACGGCATGTTCTCGGCCAGCGCCAGCCACCCGGTGACGTTCACCTCGAGCCCGAGCCGCGCGGCGGCGACGACCGCGGCGAAGACCGCCGCCGCACCGCTCATGTCGCACTTCATCGTCTCGTTGTGCCCGGCCGGCTTCAGCGAGATGCCGCCCGAGTCGTAGGTGATGCCCTTGCCGACGAAGGCCAGGTTCTTCTTGGCCTTGGCGGACGTGTAGGACAGCTTCACCAGGCGCGGGGCCGAGGCCGAGCCGGAGCCGACGCCGAGGATGCCGCCGTAGCCGCCCTTGGCGAGCGCCTTCTCGTCGAGCACCTGCACCTTGATGCCGTGCTCCTTGGCCGCCGTCTGGGCGAGAGCGGCGAACGCCTCGGGGTCGAGGTCGTTCGGCGGCATGTTGATCAGGTCGCGGGCGCGGTTGAGCTCCTCGCCGACGGCGGCGGCACGCAGCAGCGCGGCCTTGTGGGCGGCGTCGCGCGGCTTCCCGCCGAGCAGGGCGGCCTCGGCGAGCGGCGCCTTGCCGTTCTTGGCCTTGGCGTCGTCGCCGTTGCTCTTGTACGCGTCGAAGGCGTACGCGCCGAGCACCACGCCCTCGCCGATCGCGCCGATGTCGGCGGCGTCGGTCACCGGCAGGGCGAAGACGGCCTTCTTGGCGCCGGTGAGGGTGCGGGCGGCCGCGCCGGCCGCCTTGCGCAGCGCCTCGGGGTCGAAGCCGGCGTCCTTGTCGGGCTCCTGGCCGAGTCCCACCGCGAGCACGAGCGGTGCCTTGAAACCGGCCGGCGCGGGCAGCTTGGTCAGCTCGCCCTCGGCCCCGGAGGCGCCGAGGGTTTCCAGGATGCCGGCGAGCCTGCCGTCGTAGGCCTTGTCGACGGCTTCGGCGCCTGGGGCAACGATCGGGCCTTTCGCGCCCTTGGCGACACCGATCACGATCGCGTCGGCCCGGAGGCCGGGCGCCGCGGCGGTGCTGAGAGTGAGAGCAGTCACGGTGGTGAAATCTCGCTTCCGATGTGGAGTTGCGGTGGCCGGAGTGTGTGGGTCGACCGGGCCCGACAGCCGACCCTAGATCCGGGTCGTGGGTGCGGTCGTATCCGGGGGTGTGCCTCACCGGCGCGGCGAACCGGCGTGGCGGATCCCGGAATGAGCGTACGCGTGCGTGTGCGGTCGCTCACGCACGCGCGTGTTCACCTGTCGGTGGCGTCGTAGCCACTTCCCGATCCTCGCACCCCGCGCACCGGGCCACACCCTTCGGGTCGGGGTGGGAGGACGGCACGCGGCCGACATGGGCGATCATCGTCGGACACGTCGCCGCACATCCTGGAGCCCGCCCGGTGAGACGCCCGATCGCGCTGCTGCCCCTGCTCGCCCTGCTGCTGGCCGGCTGCGCCGCCACGCCGGACGGCGGCCGCGACCGGCCGGACGACGAGACGGGCGCCGGGACGGCGGACGGCGGGATCTGGCGGCCGGCCCCCGGCATCGACTGGCAATGGCAGTTGAGCGGCCGGCTGGACACCGGTGTCGACGTGCCGGTCTACGACATCGACGGCTTCGACCACACCGCGGCCACGGTCGCCGGCCTGCACGACGACGGCCGCAAGGTCATCTGCTACCTCTCCACCGGCGCATGGGAGGACTGGCGGCCGGACGCGGCGAAGTTCCCGAAGTCGGTGATCGGCAAGGGCAACGGCTGGGAAGGTGAACGCTGGCTCGACATCCGCGCGTTGGACGTCCTGGAGCCCCTCATGGCGGCGCGTCTCGACATGTGCCGCGAGAAGGGCTTCGACGCGGTCGAGCCGGACAACATGGACGGCTACAAGAACACCACGGGCTTCCCGGTCGAGGCCGCCGACCAGCTCCGCTACAACCGCCTCATCGCCGAACTCGCCCACGACCGGGGCATGTCGGTCGGGCTGAAGAACGACCTCGACCAGATCCCCGAACTCGTCGACGACTTCGACTTCGCGGTCAACGAACAGTGCGCCCAGTACGACGAGTGCGCGGACCTGACCCCCTTCATCGAGGCGGGCAAGGCCGTCTTCCACGTCGAGTACGAACTCCCCACGAGCGAGTTCTGCGCCGACTCCCGCCGGCTGCGGCTGAGTTCGCTGCTGAAGAAGTACGAGCTGGGCGTGTGGCGGGAAGCCTGTCAGCCGTTCAACGGCCCAGGCAGAACACCATGAGCGCGGTGGTCGCCGCCGTCTCCGCCAGACCGCCGAAGACGTCCCCGGTGACCCCGCCGAAGCGCCGCGTGCAGTGCCGCAGCAGCAGTTCGGCGACGACGAGGGCGGCGAGGACCGCGAGTGCCGGCCGGACGGCGTCGTACGGCTCGAACAGGGCGCCCGGCTCGATGTTCCCGAACAGGACGACGACGCCGCCCTCGTACGGTCCGCACCACGCTCCCAGGACCGCCGCCGCCAGCGTCACGGCGACCACGGTGAGCACCGCACCCCGCACCGGGACCACCCCGGCGACCGCCGCCCCCAGCCCCTCCGGGCGAGCGGCCGGCACCCCGGCGCGTGCCGCCAGGGTCAGCGCGAGCCGGGCGGCGGCCGCCGAGACGACGGCCGCCACCGCGCCCAGCGCCCACGAGGTGTCGTAGAGCTGCGTCAGCGCGGCCACCTGGGCGAGCAGCACGAGGACGAGCGTCAGCACGCCGAACGGGCCGATGTCGGACTGCTTCATGATCCGCAGCGCGTCCTCGGCGGGCTTGCCGCTGCCGAGTCCGTCGGCGGTGTCGGCCAGCCCGTCGAGGTGCAGACCGCGGGTCAGGACGGCGGGCACGGCGGCCGAGGCGACGGCGGCGAGCAGCGTGCTCGCGCCCAGGTACAACAGCAGCAGGCCGAGCCCGGCGGCGCAGCCGCCGACGACCAGCCCGACCACGGGCGCGCCCAGCATGCCCCCGCGCGCGGCCTCGCGGTCCCAGCGGGTCACCCTGACCGGGAGCGCGGTGAGGGTGCCGAAGGCGAAGCGGAGGCCGTCGAGGGGCGAGGTCGTGGACACGGCGGCAGACTAGCCCGGACGCCCCGCCCACGAGGCAGCCCACCCCCCACCTCGGGAGACTGGTGACATGGTCCAGTGGGTGCAGCGCAACATCGTCGAACCGGGCAAGGTCCCGCTGCTCATCGCCCTGACCGCGTTCGTCCTCACCTTCCTGATCACCCGGATCATCACGCGCCTCATCCGGGCGGGCAAGGGGCCCTTCGGCAACATCAGCTCCGGCGGGGTGCACATCCACCACGTGGTCCCCGGCGTCGTCCTGACCGTCGCGGGCGGCTTCGGCGCGGTGGCGAGCGGCCGGCACGGCTTCGGGGCGGGCGCCTTCGCGGTGGTCTTCGGCATCGGCACCGGCCTGGTCCTCGACGAGTTCGCGCTGATCCTGCATCTCGACGACGTGTACTGGACGGAGGCGGGCCGCAAGAGCGTGGAGGCCGTGGTCCTGACGGCAGCGCTGGGCGGACTGCTGCTGGTGGGCTTCTCGCCGTTCGGCGTCAACGACATGAGCCAGGACGAGCTCCAGGACCGGGGCGGTGTCATCTCGACCGTCGTGCTCAACTTCCTGTTCTCCCTGGCCGTGCTGAGCAAGGGCAAGGCCAAGATGGCCGTGTTCAGCGTCTTCATCCCGCTCCTGGGCCTGGTGGGCCTGGTACGGGTGGCCCGGCCCGGCTCGCCGTGGGCCCGCCGGTTCTACCGGCGGCGGCCGAAGGCCCGGGCGAAGGCGGTGCTGCGGGCCTATCGCCACGACCGCCGCTGGGCGGGGCCGCGCCGGGTGGTGGGGGACTGGCTGGGCGGGAAGACGACCGCGGAGCTCGCTCAGTCCGAGGAGCGGAACTGAGGGACCCGGTCCGGACCGGGCGCGTGGGCCGTACGGCGGCCGCGGGGCTTCGTGGCCGGCCGCGCCCCGTGGAGCGGCCGCGGACCGCCACCGCCCCGCGCGCCCCGGCGCAGCCGTGCGCCGGCACCGCCCCGCGGCCCCCCGGCGGGCCGCTCAGGACCCCGGGCGCGCCCGCGGCTCTCCGCCACCGCGCACAGCACCAGCACCGCCGCGATCGCCGCCAGATGCTCCGTGCCCGCCAGGTTGTCCTTGAGCAGCACCTCCACCACCATCGCGACGATCACCCCCGCCGCCGTCACGTACGCGCGGTAGCGCCAGCCCAGGAACACCGCGAGGCCGACCACGGCCGCCGACGGGCCGGTGTCCACGATCCGGGCGTCGGCGGCGGGCAGGCCGAACGGGCTGCCGGGGCCGAGAGCGATGCCCACGCGCGCGTACAGGGTGCCCGCGAGCGTGGCTGCGTAGGCGATGACGAGGGTCCGCCACCAGCCCAGGCACAGCTCCGCGATCCCGAACACCAGCAGGATCTGCGCGAGGGCGCCCCACACCGGCAGGTCCAGCGCGGGCACGAACAAGGACAGCGGGGTGCGCAGCAGGGCGAGCCCGAGCGGGTCCTCGGCCCGCACCGCCCCGAGGGCCTGGACCGGACCGTAGCCCCAGGTCCGGTTCTGCACGACCTGGGTCACCGACGTCAGACACACCGCCCCGGCGGTCATCGGGGCCGCCCGCCACCGGCGCCGCACCAGGGGGACGCGTACGGCCTCGTACAGCGGTCCCCACTCGGCGCGGGACCGGCGGGCGACCGCGTTCACCGGTGGGTCTCCAGGTGCCCCCGGCGCAGCCACTTCGGCAGCCCCGGCGCCTCCAGGAACCCCTCCGCCCGCGCCGACGCGACACCGATGCGGGGCAGGTCCGCGCTCTTCTCGAAGAGCAGGAAACGGGGCTCCCAGATGGGCCGGTACTTGGCGTTGGCGCGGTACAGCGACTCGATCTGCCACCAGCGGGAGAAGAAGCAGAGCAGCGACCGCCACAGCCGCAGCACCGGTCCGGCGCCCAGGCGCGCACCCCTTTCGAACACCGAACGGAAGACGGCGAAGTTCAGCGAGACCTGCGTGATCCGGGCCGCCCGGTCGTTGCGCTCCTCGCGGGCGTGCCGGAGCAGTTCGATGACCATGAACTCCATCAGCCCGTTGTCGCAGTCGCGGTCCCGCCGCATCAGGTCGAGGGAGAGCCCGTGCGGTCCCCAGGGCACGAAGGAGAGCAGGGCCCGCAGTTCGCCGCCGGCGTCGGCGCACTCCAGCATCACGCAGCGGCCGTCCCGAGGGTCCCCGAGCCGTCCCAGCGCCATGCTGAACCCGCGCTCGGTGGCCCCGTCGCGCCAGTCGTCGGCGCGCCGGACCAGGGCCGCCATCTCGTCGGCCGGGATGTCCTCGTGCCGTCGTACCCGCACCGTGTACCCGGCCCGGCGGATCCGGTTGCAGGCCTGCCGGACGGTCCGCATGGCCCGCCCCTCGAGGGTGAACTCGGCGACCTCGACCAGGGCCTCGTCCCCGAGCTCCAGCGCGTCCAGTCCGTGCCGGGCGTACACGGTCCCGGCCTCCTCGCTCGCGCCCATCACCGCCGGGATCCACCCGTGCGCCCGCGCCTCGGCGAGCCACGGCCCGATCGCCCCCGGCCAGGCCTCCGGATCCCCGAGCGGGTCCCCGGACGCCAGCGACACCCCGCCGAGGACGCGATAGGCGACGGCCGCCTTCCCGGTCGGCGACCAGCACACGCTCTTCTCCCGCCGCAGCGCGAAGTAGCCGAGCGAGTCCCGCTCACCGTGCCGGTCGAGGAGCTCCCGCAGCCGCTTCTCGTCGTCCTCGGTGAGCGGGTCGACGGCCCGCCGGGAGCGGAAGGCGGCGTACAGGACGGCCAGGACGAGCGCCGTGCTCAGCACGTTGACGGCGACGTCGACCCAGGTGGGCGGGGCGATGCCGGGGACGCGGTACTCGTCGGCGGCCACCGAGACCAGCCGCAGCGCGCCGTAGCGCCAGCGTTCGAGGAAGGTGGAGGGGGCGGACGCCCGGTTCGTGACCGTCACCAGCAGCGCGGCCAGCAGCGAGGCGCCCAGCAGCCCGCCGGCGCCGACGGCCGCGGCGAGCCTCGGATTGGACCGGTCGCCCTTCGCGTAGAACTCCCGCCGCCCCGCCAGCAACGCCACGACGAAGACGGCGGTCAGCGCGAGCGAGACCCAGTTCTGCGGGTGCCGCCGGACCTCCGGGAACGCCATGGCCAGCGCGAACAGCGCCAGGAACGCCCCGCTCAGGCCGAGGTTGAGGATCCACGCGGCCCGTTTGCGCCGCCGCATCGTGACGGCCAGGAACGCGGTGAAGACCCCGGAGGCGAAGCCGGCCGTGAGCAGATACGGCGTGAAGAGGTTCTCCTGGTTGTGCCGTCGGACGTCCTGCCCCAGGGAGACCCACACCGCACTGAGGAAGTTGACGAACGCGACGGCACGCAGGTACCAGACGGCGAAGGCGGCGGCGCCCCGGGTGTTGCCCATGAGCGGTGATCATATGGGTGCACTTCGGGGAATCCGCTCTTTTGGCGCCGCCTGTCCCTTTGAGCCGTTTCGCTACTCCGTTTCCCGCTTCTCCTGCTGCCGCTCGCCGGAGACCGCGGACGCCTCGGACGCGTCGGAAGTCACGGCCGCCTCTGCTGCTTCCGGCTCCACCGACTCCTCCGGCTCCACCGACCTCTCCATTTCCGTCGGCTCCTCCGGTTGCGCCGGCTTCTCGGGGAGTTCGGCCGCCAGTGCGGCGGCGGCCTGCACCAACGGGAGCGCGAGCAGGGCCCCGGCGCCCTCGCCGACCTTCACGCCCTGGTCCAGCAGCGGTTCCAGGGCCATCCGGTCGAGTGCCTTCGCCTGTCCCGGTTCACCGCTCTTGTGTGCGGCCAGCCACCAGTCCGGCGCCCGGAACGCGACCCGCTGGCCCACGAGCGCGCAGGCGGCCGCCACCACGCCGTCCAGCACCACGGGCAACTTCCGTACCGCGCACTGGAGCAGAAAACCCGTCATGGCGGCGAGATCGGCCCCGCCCACCGTCGCCAGCAGTTGCAACTGCTCCCCGAGCACCGGCCGCGCCCGCCTGAGCGCGTCCCGGACCGCCGCGCACTTGCGCATCCACGCCAGGTCGTCGATCGCCTCGCCGCCCCGCCCGGTCACCACGGACGCGTCGGTCCCGCACAGCGCGGCCACCAGCGCACCCGCGGCCGTCGTCCCGCCGACGCTGATGTCGCCGAGCACGACCAGGTCCGTGCCGGAGTCGGCCTCCTCGTCCGCGACGGACACGCCCGCCCGGAAGGCCGCCTCGGCCTCCTCGAGCGTGAGCGCGTCCTCGATGTCGATACGGCCGCTGCCGCGCCGCACCCGGTGCCGTACGACGTCCTCGGGGAACAGCTCCGGATCGCAGTCCAGCGCCATGTCCACGACGCGCACGGGCACGCCGAGCCGGCGGGCGAGCACGGAGACCGGACGGCCGCCCTCGATGACCTCGCGCACCAACTCCGAGGCGCTGCCCGCCGGTCGGGCGGAGACGCCGAGCTCGGCGATGCCGTGGTCGCCGGCGAACAGCACCACCCGCGGCCGCTCGACCGGCCGCACGGGCGACGAGCCCTGTGCCGCCGCCAGCCACTCACCCAGGTCGTCCAGGCGCCCCAGCGATCCGGGCGGCACGATCTGACGTTCCCGGCGCGCCTCCGCGTCGCGGCGCACCCCACCGTCGGGGCGCTCGATCAGATCGGTGAAGTCGTCGAGATTAAGCGAGCTCATTCGCCGAACAGTACCGGCACCGATCGAACAGTTCCGCGCTCCATCGCCACCACACCCGCGTGACGTCATTGCGCCCAAGATCGGTATCCCATACGTTCCGTTTTGTCGCTGATCGTCGTTCGCTCTCGATGTCATCCCCGGAGCCGCTCATGCCCCCCAGGCCCGTCCACGAGCCGCGCCGCGACGACTGCCCCTGGTGCGGCTCGAAGCGCCTGCGCACCCGGCTGCGCGCACCCGACCTGCGCCACCGCCGGCCGGGCACCTTCGTGGTCGACGAGTGCCGGGACTGCGCCCACGCCTTCCAGAACCCCCGCCTGACCCCCGAGGGACTGGCGCTGTACGGCGCCGAGGGCGCGCAACGGTCCGACCGCGGGCACCTCAGGGCGACGGCCCGGACGATGCTGCCCTTCCCCGAGCCGGAGAGCTGGCTGGACGTCGGCACGGGGGACGCGTTCTTCCCGGCGGCGGCGAGGGAGCTGTTCGCCTACACGGCGTTCGACGGGGTGGACCCGACCCCGCGAGTGGAGCGGGCGAGAGCCGCCGGCCGGATCGACGAGGCGTACCTGGGCCCGCTGACGGCACCGGAAGTGCTGTCCCGCCTGCGTGGCCGCTACGACGTGGTCAGCATGCTCCACCACCTGGAACACGCCCGGGACCCGAGGAGGGAGCTCGCGGCGGCGCTGACGGCCCTGCGGCCGGGCGGCCACCTCCTCGTGCAGCTCCCGGACCCGGCCAGCGCGTCCGCGGCCGTGCTGGGCAAGTGGTGGCACTCCTACGACCAGCCCCGCCACCTCCACCTGATCCCGCCGGCCAACCTGCGGGCCGAACTCGAGGCCCAGGGCTGCGAGATCGTCGTGACGGACCACCGCACGCCGCACACCCCGCACGACCTGTCGACGGCCGCCTCGCTCTACCTGAACCGGAGCCGGCTGCGCCGGACGGCCGGGCCGCTGACCGCCCTGGCCGCCGTACTCGACCACCTGCTGGCCCCCGCCCTGCGGCGCACGCGCTTCTCGAACGCCTACCAGGTCATCGCGCGCAGGAACTGACCGTCAGGCGCCCGCCACCGGTCCCCGCAACACCAGTGCCTGGCCGGCCACCACCAGGACCACCTCCTCGCACTCGGCGGCGACGGCCGCGTTCAGCCGCCCCAGTTCGTCCCGGTACCGTCGGCCCGACGCCGTGGCCGGCACGATCCCCGACCCCACCTCGTTGGAGACCAGGACGACGGTCCGCCGGGCCGAGCGCACGGCCTGGGCGAGTTCCACCACCCGCGCGCGCAGCGCCCGTTCGCCGCCGTCCGCCCACTGCGCGTCGTCCCACGCCCCGACGGAGTCCATGGCGTCCGTCAGCCACAGCGACAGACAGTCGATCAGCACTGGGGCACCGTCCTGCGCCAGCAGCGGCACGAGGTCGCAGGTCTCCACCGTCCGCCACGACCCCGGCCGCCGGTCGCGGTGCGTGGCGACCCGGGACGCCCACTCGGTGTCGCCGCCCCGGGTCCCGCCGGTGGCGACGTACTGCACGTCCGGGAAGGACTCCAGCCGCCGTTCCGCCTCCACCGACTTCCCCGACCGGGCCCCGCCCAGCACCAGCGTCCGCCGCGACACGTCCGGCACGTCCTCGTACACCCCCACGATCAACGTCGAGCCGTCCGGCACCGCCCGCGCCCCGGCCGCCGCGAGCCGCCGCCGCAACTCCGCGCCCGGCGGCACGTCATGGTCCAGGTGGACGGCGACCACGTCGGTCGCGGGCCCCACCGCGCCCACCGCCCGCAGCTTCGCCAGCGCGTCCGGGCGCCCCACCAGATCCGCCAGGACCATGTCGTAAGGCTCGGCGGCCTCCGACCCCTCCTCCAGGCCGGCCGGAGCGCCGCCGGGCGGCAGATACAGCAGCCGCTGCCCGTCCGGGCCGGCCACCGCGTACCCGGTGCCGGGCGCGTCCATCGCCACCGCCCGCACCCGATGCCCCGTCACCAGCGGCGACTCCCGCCAGTCCGGCACCCGGCCGGGCTGCGGCAGCCCGGCCGGCACCTCCACCGGGGGCCCGTCGTGCGGATGCGTCAGCAGCACCTGCCGCACCCCGCCCAGCGAATGCCCGGCCCGCGCGGCCGCGAACGCCAAACCCGGCGTCAGATCGAGCAACAGGGCCCCGTCGACGAGCAGCGCGGTCGCCGCCCGCGCGTCAGCCCCGAGCGAGGTCGCGCAGACGGCGCAGGAGCAGTCGGGGCGGGGCAGTCCCGCGGGGGCACCGGTACCGAGCAGAGTGACTTCCACGGAGCTGATTTTCGCGCGTCTGACCAGCTCTTGCGCATCCGACTAGGCTGCACAGCAGAAGCCGGACCAAGATCCGGCTTCTGCTCTGCACGTGGTCACAGCTGGGAGGCGTACATGGCGGCATGGACGTGGCGGTTCGAGAAGGCCGACGGGACGGAGGTCCAACCAGCGGTACAGCCCGAGGAGTTCACCACGCAGGGGGACGCCGAGTCCTGGATCGGGGAAGTGTGGAAGGACCTCCTCGAAGGCGGCGCGGACCAGGTGCGGCTCTTCGAGGACTCCGCCGAGATCTACGGCCCGATGAGCCTGCACGCGAACGAGGCGTAGCCCTGCGTCGGGGTGGTCGCCGCACGGCCACCCCGGCCACCGCTCACCCGTACGGGTGAAGAACGCCGGTCCGGCTCAGCCGCGCACCCCGCACAGATGCAGCAGCGCCGCCACCTGCCGGTAGGGGTCGGTCCGCCCGGCCCGCTCCTCGGCGGACAGCAGGCTCTCCCGCTGCCCCGCGTCCTGCGGGATCTCCGTCCCGTCCGCCGCCGTGTCCGTGAAGACCCGCACGCCGTACCAGGCCTGGAGCGGCGCCCCGATCCCGGCCAGCGTGTCGGTCAGCGTCGCCAGCCGGTCCGCCCGTACGTCGAGCCCCAGCCGGTTGCGGTAGGCGACGGTGTCGAAGGCGCCGAGCGCGCCCTTCCAGTCGCCCGACATGCCCGGCCGCATGGCCAGCGCGTCCGCGTTGCGCACCAGCAGCGACAGCAGCCCGCCCGGGGCCAGCATCCGCGCCAGCCCCGCGAGCAGCGCGTCCGGCTCCTCGACGTACATGAGCACGCCGTGGCAGAGCACCACGTCGAAACTGCCGGGCAGGAAGTGCACACCGGTGTCCCGGCCGTCGCCCTCGATGATCCGCATCCGCTCCCGGATGCCCTCGGGCTCGCCGCACAGCGCCTCCCGGGCCGCGGCGATCATCGTCGCGTCCCGTTCGAGCCCGGTCACCTGGTGCCCGAGCCGGGCCAGCCGCAGCGCCTGCGTGCCCTGGCCCATCCCGACGTCGAGCACCCGCAGCCGCTGCCCGACCGGGTAGCGCCCCGTTATCTGCTCGTCGAGCTGCCGGGCCACCAGCTCCTGTCGTACGACGTCACGCAGCCCACCCAGCCTGTTCAACCAGGCCTCGGCCGCACCCCCGGAGAAAGCCGCAGTGCTCAGGGCCGTGCTCCGCGCTTGATCTGCGGCTTGGGCAGCCGGAGCCGACGCATCTGGAGGGAGCGCATCAGCGCGTACGCCACCGCGCCCCGCCGGTTCTGGTCGGGGAAGCGCTCGGCGAGCTGGTTGCGCAGCCGGAAGCTCGTGACGAACGAGTCCAGCACGATCAGCACGATCACGACCAGCCACAGCAGCAGCGCGATGGTCTGGAGCGAGCCCACCCGCACCATGCTCAGCACGAGGATGACCACGGCCATCGGCAGGAAGAACTCCGCCACGTTGAACCGGGAGTCGATGAACTCGCGCGCGAACTTGCGGACGGGGCCCTTGTCGCGGACCGGCAGATACCGCTCGTCCCCGCCGGCCAGCGCCTGGCGCTGCCTGTCCAGCTGGGCGCGGCGCTCGCTGCGCTGCCGCTTGGCGGCGTCCTTGCGGGACGTCGAGGTGTTGGCGACGCTGCGGCGCTGGGACTGGGCCTCACTGCGCTTGGGCGTGGGCCTGCCCTTCTTGGCCTGCGGGTCACGGGGCTGCATGGAGTCGGTCACCACGGCCTTGTCGGCGGGGGCCTTCTCTTCCTTGGCACGGCTACGGAACACAAAACCCAAGGGTAAGCGCTCGCGGGCATGGACCCCAGCCCCGAGGGGAACGATCCGGCAACACCAGTCGTCTGTAGAGGGGACAGACCAGGACAGGAGCGGGAAACAGGGGGCGCAGGGTGACCGATCGCTCACCCTGAAGGTCACCTACTCCCTACGCCGGAGCAAGGTCTTGGTCAGTCGTCCTTGGGGATGAGCGCATCCGTCCCCGAACAGTGCGTCAATGGATGCAGGGCCCGTACTGTGGGTTCTGTCGCAGAGCTGGAGCTGGACGTCAGAAGGGGGCGCGCGAAGCCCATGAGCGGTGTCATGAAGCGTATGGGGATGATCTTCCGCGCGAAGGCGAACAAGGCCCTTGACCGGGCCGAGGACCCGCGCGAAACCCTCGACTACTCGTATCAGAAGCAGCTGGAGCTTCTCCAGAAGGTCCGCCGCGGTGTCGCCGACGTCGCGACCTCGCGCAAGCGCCTGGAACTCCAGCTGAACCAGTTGCAGTCCCAGTCCTCCAAGCTGGAGGACCAGGGCCGCAAGGCGCTCGCGCTCGGCCGTGAGGACCTCGCCCGCGAGGCGCTCTCCCGCCGTGCGGCGCTCCAGCAGCAGGTCACCGACCTCGAGACGCAGCACTCCACGCTCCAGGGCGAGGAGGAGAAGCTCACCCTCGCGGCCCAGCGCCTGCAGGCCAAGGTGGACGCCTTCCGTACGAAGAAGGAGACCATCAAGGCCACCTACACAGCCGCCCAGGCCCAGACCCGGATCGGCGAGGCCTTCTCCGGCATCTCCGAGGAGATGGGCGACGTCGGCCTGGCCATCCAGCGTGCCGAGGACAAGACCGCCCAGCTCCAGGCCCGCGCGGGCGCCCTCGACGAGCTCATGGCGTCCGGCGCCCTGGACGACCCGACGGGCATCGCGAAGGACGACCTCCAGGCCGAGCTGGACCGGCTCTCCGGTGGTACGGATGTAGAGCTGGAACTGCAGCGCATGAAGGCCGAGCTCGCCGGGGGCGGCTCGGCCGGCCAGCAGGCCATCGAAGGTGGCACGAGCCAGCCGCAGTCCCAGCAGCAGCCGCAGGACACCCCGCGCTTCGACAAGCAGTAGCCCGGCGCCGGGGACCGGAGCCGAGGAGGGCGACATGATCGTACGGATCATGGGGGAGGGCCAGTGGAAACTGGCCGACTCCCATCTCGTCGAACTGAACACGCTGGACGACGAGCTGCTCGCGGAGATGGAGAGCGGCGACGAGGACGGCTTCCACCGCACCCTCGGCGGCCTGCTGGACGCCGTCCGCCGCCTCGGCGACCCGCTGCCGGACGACGCCCTGGAACCCTCGGAACTGATCCTCCCGGCCCCGGACGCGAGCCTGGAGGAGGTCCGGGAGATGCTCAGCGACGACGGCCTGATCCCGGGCTGAGGGCGGCGACCTCTCGGCGCCGGTCACGGCTTCCAGCCCGTCCGGCGATCGAGGACGAGGCCCGTTCGGGGCCGACAACGGGGTCTGGGGACGGCAGCCCCAGCTACGGCGAGGAAAGCGACGGCAACCAGAAAGTGACCCTCCTTTCCCGGGCCGAGTGCCGGCTCAAGGCGCACCCCCTCGCCCTGGACGCGGGCCTGGCCGCGGGCGTGCTGCTCTGCATGCTGGCCGGTTCCTTCGTCGACCCGCACGGAGGGCACGGCGTCAGCTGGCGCATCCGCAGCCCGGACCCGCTCAGCCTGCTGCTGATGACGCTCTCCGCCGTCGCCCTCGTCTTCCGCCGCAGCGCCCCCATGACGGTCCTCGCCCTCACCGGCGCCGCCTCCGTGGCCGAGTCAGTCACCGGCGACCCGCGGGCCCCCGTCGCCATGTCCGCCGTGATCGCCCTCTTCACCGTCGCCGCCACCACCGACCGCGCCACCACGGTGCGCGCCGGTCTGCTCACCATGACGATCCTCACCGGCGCGGCCATGCTCGCCGGACCGCTGCCCTGGTACGCCCAGGAGAACCTGGGGATCCTCGCCTGGACCGGCATCGGCGCCACCGCCGGCGACGCGGTCCGCAGCCGCCGGGCCGTCGTCCAGGCCATCCGGGACCGCGCCGAGCGCGCGGAGCGCACCCGGGAGGAGGAGGCCCGCCGCCGGGTCGCCGAGGAGCGCCTGCGCATCGCCCGCGACCTGCACGACGTCGTCGCCCACCACATCGCCCTGGTCAACGTCCAGGCCGGGGTCGCCGCGCACGTCATGGACAAGCGGCCCGACCAGGCCAAGGAGGCCCTCGCCCACGTGCGCGAGGCCAGCCGCTCCGCGCTCAACGAACTGCGGGCCACCGTCGGGCTGCTGCGCCAGTCCGGCGACCCCGAGGCCCCCACCGAGCCCGCACCCGGCCTGGACCGGCTCGACGAACTGGCCGGCACCTTCCGCAGCGCCGGCCTCCAGGTCGAGGTGGCCCGTACCGACCACGGGACCAAGCTCCCGGCCGCCGTCGGCCTGGCCGCCTACCGGGTCATCCAGGAAGCCCTCACCAACGTCCAAAAACACGCGGGATCCGAGGCGAAGGCCGAGGTCAGCGTCGTACGCGTGGGACCGCACATCGAGGTCACGGTCCTCGACGACGGGCGCCCCGCGGACGACGGGCCCCCGGCGGCCGGCGGCGGCCACGGCCTGCTCGGCATGCGCGAGCGCGTCACCGCCCTGCGCGGCACCCTCACCACCGGTCCCCGCTACGGAGGCGGCTTCCGCGTCCATGCGATCCTGCCCGTCAAGACCCGCACGGCCACCACGGGGGAGAACGCATGACCATCCGTGTCCTGCTCGCCGACGACCAGGCGCTGCTGCGCAGCGCGTTCCGCGTGCTCGTCGACTCGGAGTCCGACATGGAGGTGGTCGGCGAGGCGTCCGACGGCGCCGAGGCGGTCCGGCTGGCCAGGGAGCAGCGCGCCGACGTCGTCCTGATGGACATCCGCATGCCCGGTACGGACGGTCTCGCCGCGACCCGGCTGATCAGCGCCGATCCCTCCCTCGCGCAGGTCAGGGTGGTCATCCTGACGACGTTCGAGGTCGACGACTACGTGGTGCAGTCGCTGCGGGCCGGCGCCTCCGGCTTCCTCGGCAAGGGCAGCGAGCCGGAGGAGCTGCTGAGCGCGATACGGGTCGCCGCCGGCGGGGAGGCCCTGCTCTCGCCGACCGCCACCAAGGGCCTGATCGCCCGCTTCCTTGCCCAGGGCGGCGCGATGGACGACGCACACGACCCGGCCCGCTCGGCCCGGCTGGACGCACTCACCGTGCGCGAGCGCGAGGTCCTCGTGCAGGTCGCCGGCGGCCACTCCAACGACGAGATCGCCGAGCGCCTCGAGGTCAGCCCGCTCACCGTGAAGACGCACGTCAACCGGGCCATGGCCAAACTGGGCGCGCGCGACCGGGCCCAGCTCGTGGTGATCGCGTACGAGTCGGGGCTGGTACGTCCGAGGGTGGAGTGAGCCCGGCTCCTGCGTACTGCGCCCGGACTTCTTCGACCAGGGCGAGCAGCAGGTCCTGACGGTCAAGCAGGAGCTGAAGCCGGGCACCAGCCTGGCCGCGACCGACGCCCAGGCGAAGAAGGTCGAGCAACTCCTAGCCGGTACCGAGGGCGTGAAGGACCACCAGGGCACCATCGGCTCCTCCGGCTTCATGGCGGCCTTCGGCGGCGGCACCGACACCAACCAGGCCTCCTACCAGGTGATGATCGAGGACTCCGCGTCGTACAAGGACGTCCAGAAGCGGGTCGAGGCCGGGCTGAAGAAGCTCGACGGCATCGGCACGACCACCGTCGCCGCCGGTGACGGCTTCGGCAGCCAGGACCTGAGCGTCGTCGTGAAGGCGGCCGACGCGGGTGTGCTGCGCACGGCCGCCGAGCAGGTCCCGGAGGCCGTGGCCGGCCTCGACGACGTCACGGACGTGACCAGCGACCTCTCGCAGAGCGTGCCGCGCATCTCGGTCGAGGCGAACGCCAAGGCCGCCGCGGCCGGCTTCATCGCCCAGCCGCTGGCGGTGGTCGTGATCGGCGGTCTGATCACCTCGACCCTGCTCACCCTGCTGCTCGTCCCGACGCTGTACGCGATGCTCGAACTCCGCAAGGAGCGCCGGGCGAGGAAGCGTGCCGCGAAGCGACAGCCCGCGCGGCCCGAGAAGACCCCGGAACCTGCCGGGGTCTGACGCCGCGGCGCCGATGCCCCTTCCCCCGTACGGGTTCCCTATCCTGTGAACTCGAACTGCTCGGCGGGGGAAGGGGACCGGGGCGTTGGCGCTGCACAAGGACGACCCGAAGGCGCTCGGCGGATACCGGATCGTGGACCGGATCGGATCCGGAGGCATGGGCGTCGTCTACCTGGGCCGGTCCCGTTCGGGGCGTGAGGTCGCCGTCAAGGTGGTGCACGCCCAGTACGCGCAGGACAAGGTCTTCCGGGCCCGCTTCCGGCAGGAGATCGACGCCGTCCGCAAGGTGAGCGGTGCCTTCACCGCCCCGGTCGTGGACGCCGACCCGGAGGCCGAACGGCCCTGGATGGCCACCCAGTACGTGCCCGGACCGGCCCTCTCCGCCCGGATCCGGAGCGCCGGCCCGCTGAAGGGCGGCGAGCTGCGCCGGCTGGCCCTGGGCCTGGTGGAGGCGCTGCGGGACATCCACCGGGCCGGGGTCGTCCACCGCGACCTCAAGCCCTCCAACGTCCTGATGGCGCAGGACGGCCCCCGCGTCATCGACTTCGGCATCTCCCGGGCCGCCGAGAACCAGACCCTCACCGAGACCGGCCACGCCATCGGCACCCCGCCGTTCATGTCCCCGGAGCAGTTCAAGGACGCCCGGTCGGTCGGCCCCGCCTCGGACGTCTTCTCCCTCGGCGCGCTGCTGGTGTTCGCCGCGACCGGCCGCGGTCCCTTCGACGCCGACAGCCCCTATCTGACGGCGTGGCGGGTGATGCACGAGGAACCGAAGGTGGACGCGGTAGCCGAGCCGCTGCGCGCGATCATGATCCGCTGCCTGGCCAAGGACGCCGACGACCGGCCCGGACTCGACGAGCTGGCCGGGGAGTTCGCGCGGGCGCTGCCCGAACCCGCGGCGGGCGACATGGAGACGGTGACCCTGCGTCTGCCGTCCGCGCCCGCGGCGGGCGAGGAGCCGGGACCGGCCGCGGCCGCGCCCCGCACGGGCCGCCGCTCCCGGCTGCGCCGGTGGCCGGTCCTCGCCGGGATGGCGGGCCTGCTGGCCGTTTCGCTCACCGGCTACCTCCTGTTCGACCCCTTCAAGGGGAACGACAAGGCGGCGGACTCGGACGTCGCCGGCTCCGGGGCGCCCAGCTGGGATCCGCTGCCCGACGGCTGGAAGCCCTGGCGGACCTCGGTGTTCGGCACCGCCGCGAGCGGGGTGAGGAAGCCGCTGGGCGGCGGGGACTCCGGCACCGGCACCTCCCTGTCCTGTGCCATGGGCGAGGGTGCTCTGTACTGCGGCGGCAACGGCACCCTCCCGGTCCGTGTCGACGGGGCGACGGGCCGGCTCGTCTGGCGGGCCGAATCCGTGCCCCCGGGCGTGGCGCAGAAGGCATACGGCAGCGTGGTCCTCGGGGTGCACGACGGCGTGCTGCTGGTCTCCCAGTTGGTCCAGAACGGCGCGGGCACCGACCAGACCAGCACCGCCGTGGCCCTCGACGCCGCCACCGGCAAGCGGCTCTGGTCGCGCACGCTGCACCAGACGACCCCTGTCGACCCCGCGGTCGTGGGTGATCTGCTGATGACCGCGGACGGCTACCGCGTGACCGCCCGCGAACTGCGCGACGGCTCCGAGCGCTGGACGGCCACCCTGCCCGCCGGGCCCACCTACGGCTGCGAGTTTTACGACGTCGACGGCGTCCCGTACGCCGGCTGCACCGACGCGGGTACACCGTCACGCACCGTGTTCTACGCCGTCGACCCGGCCGACGGCTCGACCCGGAAGGTGAGCGTGCCGGACGGCGACGCCGTCCACGTCGGCGCTGTCGGCGGCGATCTGGCCTTCGTGATGTTCGTCCCGCGGGACGAACGGAGTTCCGCGGAGTCGGCGTACGCCGAGGTCCTGCTGATCGACCCGGACACCGGCGCCGTACGCAGGAGGAAGCTGGCGGGCGACCCGCGCGGCGAGGCGGCGCTGGTGGGCGGAGTGCTCTGTTTCGCCTCCTCCGCGGGGCAGCTGGTCGCCCACTCGCCCGAGACGGGCGAGCAGCTGTGGCAGACCTCGACGACCCTTCAGCAGCCCGGCACTCCCGTCGCCGACGGGCAGGGGCGTGCCGTGTTCGCGGCCAGCGCCTCCGGACGGGTCGCCGCCCTCGACATCGAGACCGGCAGCCTGTTGTGGGAGTCCCCCGCACGGGCCGAGCAGGTTGTCGGGGCCGGCTATGCCGCGGCGCGGGTGTTCCGCGACGAGGGCGCCCTGGTGGTGCTCAGCCCCGACGGGACGGTCTTCACGCTGGACCCGGCCCACCCCGACCGGGAGCCGCTGTCGGGGTGACCCGGGCGCACGGCGTCCGGCTACGGCAGGGGGCCGGGGAAGCACGGCTACGGCAGCGCCAGCATCCGCTCCAGCGCCAGCTTCGCGAACGCCTCGGTCTCCCGGTCGACCTGGATCCGGTTGACCAGCTTGCCGTCGGCGAGGGACTCCAGGGTCCAGACCAGGTGGGGGAGGTCGATCCGGTTCATCGTCGAGCAGAAGCAGACCGTCTTGTCGAGGAAGACGATCTCCTTGCCCTCGGGTGCGAAGCGGTTCGCCAGCCGGCGCACCAGGTTCAGCTCCGTGCCGATGGCCCACTTCGAGCCGGCCGGGGCCGCCTCCAGCGCCTTGATGATGTACTCGGTCGAGCCGACGTAGTCCGCCGCGGCCACGACCTCGTGCCGGCACTCGGGGTGCACGAGCACGTTCACGCCGGGGATCCGGGCGCGGACGTCCTCGACCGACTCCAGGCTGAAGCGGCCGTGCACCGAGCAGTGGCCCCGCCACAGGATCATCTTCGCGTCGCGCAGCTGCTCGGCGGTCAGCCCGCCGTTGGGCTTGTGCGGGTTGTACAGGACGCAGTCCTCGAGGGACAGGCCCAGGTCCCGTACGGCGGTGTTGCGGCCGAGGTGCTGGTCCGGCAGGAAGAGGATCTTCTCGCCCTGTTCGAAGGCCCACTCCAGGGCCCGCTGGGCGTTGGAGGAGGTGCAGATCGTGCCGCCGTGCTTGCCCGTGAACGCCTTGATGTCCGCGGACGAGTTCATGTACGAGACGGGCACGACCTGATCGGCTATGCCGGCCTCGGTCAGCACGTCCCAGCACTCGGCGACCTGCTCGGCGGTGGCCATGTCGGCCATCGAGCACCCGGCGGCGAGGTCGGGGAGGACCACCTTCTGGTCGTCGGACGTCAGGATGTCCGCGGATTCGGCCATGAAGTGCACACCGCAGAACACGATGTACTCGGCCTCCGGGCGGGCGGCCGCGTCCTTGGCCAGCTTGAAGGAGTCGCCCGTGACGTCGGCGAACTGGATTACCTCGTCGCGCTGGTAGTGGTGGCCGAGCACGAAGACCTTGTCACCGAGCTTCTCCTTGGCGGCGCGGGCCCGCTCGACCAGGTCCGGGTCCGAGGGCGAGGGCAGGTCGCCGGGGCACTCGACGCCCCGCTCGCTCTTCGGGTCCGCCTCACGGCCGAGCAGCAACAGGGCGAGCGGAGTCGGCTGTACGTCGAGCTCCGTGGTCTGGGCGGTGGTCACGGCACGCACCCTTTCTACTTTTCGTCGATCTGACGTTATCTATCATAACCCGCTTCACGTCACTTTGACGATGGTCATCGCGTCGATGTGACGTGAATCCCGCGCCCCGGCCGGCGCCGCTCCGAAGGCCGCTGTCCGCCGCATCGCGCGTGTGCGAGCATGAAGGGCAAGAAGAGGAAAGAAGTGGAAACACGACTCCTCGGCGCGGAATGAATCCGCGGCCCCGACGGTTGGAAACGTCGGCAAGCAGTCTCCGTACAACCCGGGAGAGATGTAGATGTCCGTATCGGACGAGAAGACCACTGTCAGCGACGGCATCCTCCTGTCCGACGCCGCCGCGGCGAAGGTCAAGGCCCTGCTCGACCAGGAAGGCCGCGAGGACCTGGCACTGCGCGTCGCCGTTCAGCCCGGTGGCTGCTCCGGCCTGCGCTACCAGCTCTTCTTCGACGAGCGTTCGCTCGACGGTGACGTGGTGAAGGACTTCGACGGCGTCAAGGTCGTCACCGACCGGATGAGCGCCCCGTACCTGGGCGGCGCCTCCATCGACTTCGTCGACACCATCGAGAAGCAGGGCTTCACGATCGACAACCCGAACGCGACGGGCTCCTGCGCCTGCGGCGACTCCTTCAGCTAGGTCGCCCGTTCGCACCGCTGGACGACACGTTGGCGGCGGCCCCTTCGACGGGGCCGCCGCCTTCTCGTTCGCGCCGCGCGAACCGCTCGCCGGGCGTTACCGGACCTGCGGCAGCCGCGCGCCCGCCTTCTCCAGCGGGATCGCCGCACCGTCCGACCCGACGACCTTGCGGCTGCCCAGCGACGCGTCCAGGTGCACGGTCTGGTGGTACTCCTTGGCGATCAGGATGCAGACCTTGTCCTTCCACGGAGTCTCGGTCACGGTGACCTTCACCTCGTCACCGCTCTCGGTCGCCGTGGCCTTGTAGTCGCCGCACACCCCACCGGTGAAGCTCACGACCAGATCGTCGCCCTCGGCGGTGTAGCCGTCCACCTTCACGTCCCGCGTCCCCGAGGAGGCGGTCGGCGACGGCGTCGGCGTCGTGGCGGACTTCAGATACGCCGGCTCGACGGCCGGCTGCGTCACCGTGTAGCCGCCCGCGACCCCTGCGGCCTTCACGTCGAACAGCCAGGACGGTACGAGCACCTGCCGTCCGCCCGAGGTGTGCGGGGCCAGTCCGAGCACCGCGTCCTCGACCGTCGCCGTCTGCGCCTGGGGGGCCGCCGTGGACGAACCGCACGGACTCTCCAGCCGGTCCTTCAGCGGCACCGGACCGGCGCAGCCGCCGATGCCCATCCGGTGGTCCGTCCCCGGCGCCGCGTTCAACGCGTCGAGGGCCTCCCGCGCGCTCAGCAGCGGGTACGTGTCGCCCTTCACGGGCGGCTCCAGCTGCCCGTTCCCGCCGACCACCGCGCCCTGGGCGTCGACGCTGATCCCGGTCGTCCAGCCGTAGGTGGGCAGCTCGCCGAACACGGGGTCGGCGTTCACCACCCGCTGGCTTCCCATGACCTGGCTCGCGTCGATCTGGGCGCCGTCCTGCCCGACCGCCTCGAGAACCGGCGCCGCCGCCTTCTTCGCGGCAGCCTCGCTCACCGGGGCGGCGGATCCGGCCGGGGGAGTCGCCGTGCACTTGTCGGTGCCGGCCGTGCAGTTGTCGGTGCCGGGCGTGTACCGGGTGAACGTCCACATCCCCGGCGCCTGCCGGTTCACCCGGAGTACCGGGCCGGAGCCGTCGTTCCCGGCGCCGACCTTCCACGCCTCGCCGTCGACGACCGGCGTCCCCTCGGCCCCCAGTGCCTTCGCCAGCCGGGCCACCTCGTCCTTCGTGACCTCGCCCTTCGCCCAGTACACGGGCGCGGAGCCGGGACCGTCGGGAAGGGCGCCGGCGGCCTTGTAGGTCACCCCGTAGGGGTTCGGCTCGCCGGGTGCGATGCCGCTCGTGCCGCCCTCGGGGGTACCCGTACCCGTGGAGTAGCCGTCCAGGACGAGTGCCGCGGGCGTGCCGTCCCCGGACGGTGAACCGGCGCCGGCGCCCCCACCTGAGCCGCCGACCGCACTGGAGGTCAGATAGGCCCCGCCCCCGCCCACCAGCAGCACGGCGGCCGCGACGGAGGCGATGAGGACGGGGGAGCGGCGGCGCGGGCCGGCCGGGGGCGCGTCGTCGGCCACCGGCCCGACGACGTGCTCGTCCGCGCCCTCGTCCGCGCCGGAACCGGAATCGGCCGGCACCTCGCCGACATCGGCGCCGACGCCCGCCTCGGACGCGGCGGCCCGCACACCGGCGTCGGTGTCCGCGTCCGCAGGGTCCGCGTCCGCGGTGCCGGTGTCCGCGGTGGTGTCGGCCTCGGATAGGGCGGAGGCCCCGGCATCGGAGCCGACGGGAGTGCCGGTCGGCTCGGCCTCCTCGTCGGCGACCCCGGCCGCTGTGGCCGGCGCGTCCTCGGCCCGCGCCTCCTGGACCTCGGTCTCCGGGACCTCGGCCTCGGCCGTCTCCGAACCCGTCTCCTCCGGCTCACGCGCGGCGTCGTCGTTCTCGGGTCGCTCGGTGTTCACCGCATCGCTCCTTCGGCTGCCCTGCTGTCGTACCCCACATCCCCTTTACGGGGGACGGCGATGGGACGCGACGGGGGAGCGCACGGTTCCCTCCCGAGCGCCGTACCGAAGGAAATCGAGGGATTACCCCTAGTTGCCGTAGTCCGGCATCGCCTCCAGGAGCCGCGCCGACGCCGCCGGAACGATCACGCCGAGGATGAGTGACGGGGAGACCGGACGGGAAGTGATCTTCTCCGGGGCGGCCCAGTGCCGAGCCATCCGGGCGCCGTCACCGCGCAGCGACGCCAGGTCGCCGTCGAGGTCGGCCGGAGCGGGGGCGTGGACCTTGAGGTTCGTCATAGCCGAACCGTATGCACGCCGGAGCCCGCGAAGAAAGATCTACTATCGGGTAGTTTCGGCTGCTTCAGTGGCGCGGGTCGACCGGGTAGCGTGAACTGTCAATCCCCCTCCCCTCAGGAGAGTCCACGCCGTGCGCATCGCAGTCACCGGCTCCATCGCCACCGACCACCTCATGACGTTCCCCGGCCGCTTCGCCGACCAGCTCGTCGCGGACCAGCTGCACACGGTCTCGCTCTCCTTCCTGGTCGACAACCTGGACGTGCGCCGGGGCGGCGTGGGCGCGAACATCGCCTTCGGCATGGGCCAGCTGGGGACCGACCCGATCCTGGTCGGCGCCGCGGGCGCGGACTTCGACGAGTACCGGGCCTGGCTCGACCGGCACGGCGTCGACACCGGGTCGGTCCGTATCTCCGAGACCCTGCACACCGCCCGCTTCGTGTGCACCACCGACGCCGACCACAACCAGATCGGCTCCTTCTACACCGGTGCGATGAGCGAGGCCCGCCTCATCGAGCTGAAGACCGTCGCCGACCGGGTGGGCGGCCTGGACCTGGTCCTGATCGGCGCCGACGACCCGGAGGCGATGCTCCGGCACACCGAGGAGTGCCGTACCCGCTCGATCCCCTTCGCGGCCGACTTCTCCCAGCAGATCGCCCGTATGAACGGCGACGAGATCCGGATACTGCTGGAGGGCGCGACGTACCTGTTCTCCAACGAGTACGAGAAGGGCCTCATCGAGTCCAAGACGGGCTGGACGGACGCCGAGATCCTCTCCAAGGTCGGCCACCGCGTCACCACCCTCGGCTCGCGCGGCGTCCGTATCGAGCGGGCCGGCGAGGACCCGATCGAGGTCGCCTGCCCGGAGGAGGAGGCCAAGGTCGAGCCCACGGGCGTCGGTGACGCCTTCCGCGCCGGCTTCCTCTCCGGCCTGGCCTGGGGCGTCTCCCACGAGCGCGCCGCGCAGATCGGCTGCATGCTCGCCACCCTCGTGATCGAGACGGTCGGCACCCAGGAGTACCAGCTGAGCCGCGCCCACTTCATGGAACGCTTCACCAAGGCCTACGGCGACGACGCCGCCACCGAGGTCCGGGGGCACCTGGCCTGACTCAGGACAGCCGGCGGACCACATAGGCCGAGCCTCGGTCCGCCGGCTCCTCACCGACGTACTCCTGCTCCCGCATCTCGCACCAGGCGGGGATGTCCAGACGGGCCGCCTCGTCGTCGGACAGCACCCGCACCGTGCCTCCGACCGGCACCTCCCCGATGACCTTCGCCAGCTCGATGACGGGAATCGGACACCGCTTGCCCAGCGCGTCCACGACGAGCTCGTCGCCGCGTACGGCGGCACCGGTTACCGCAACGGGCGCCCCGAGCTTCTCCCGCACCCCCGCCACCGCCCCCGGCAGCACGGCGAGGAACCGCTCGACGTCCTCCCCGGCGGTCCCCGGCGGCAGCGAGACCCGCACGTTCCCCTCACTCAGCACCCCCATCGCCTTCAGCACGTGGCTGGGCGTCAGCGTGCTGCTGGTGCAGGACGACCCGGAGGAGACGGAGAACCCCTCCCGGTCCAACTCGTGCAGCAGCGCCTCCCCGTCGACGTACAGACAGGAGAAGGTGACGATCCCCGGCAGCCGCCGCAGCGGGTCCCCGACGACCTCCACATCCGGTACGACGGCGGCCACCCGCGCCCGGATCCGCGCCGTCAGCTCCCGCAGCCGTACGGCCTCGGCCGCCGCCTCCGCCCGCGCCGCCCGCAGCGAGGCCGCCGCGGCCACGATCGCCGGAATGTTCTCGAACCCGGCCGCTCGCCCCGACTCCCGCTCGTCCACCGGCCCCTGGACGGCGAACCGCACCCCCTTGCGCACCGCGAGAAGCCCCACCCCGGACGGCCCGCCCCACTTGTGCGCGCTCGCCGCCAGCAGCGACCAGGGCCCCTCCACCGGCCCCCAGCCGAGCGACTGCGCCGCGTCCACCAGCAGCGGCACCCCCGCCTCCCGGCACAGCTCGGCCACGGCCGCCACCGGCTGCTCGGTCCCCACCTCGTGGTTGGCCGACTGGAGACAGGCCAGCGCGGTGTCGGACCGCAGGGCGTCGCCGTACGACTCGACGGCGACCACACCGGTCCTGGCCACCGGGACCCGGGTCACCGCCCCGCCCTCCGCCTCGAACGTCTCTGCCGAATGGAGTACCGAGGAGTGTTCGACGGCTGACACGATCAGGTGACGTCCGAGCCGCCGTCGCCCGGCCAGCGCGCCCGCGATCCCGGTGTGCACGGCCCGCGTTCCGGAAGCGGTGAAGACCAGTTCGTCCGGCCGGCAGCCCACCGCCTCGGCGGCCGCCTCCCGGGCGGCGTCGAGCAGCATCCGTGCCCGCCGCCCCTCGCGGTACAGCCGGGCAGGATCGGCCCACCCCTCGTCGAGCGAGGCCAACAGGGCCTGGCGGGCCACGGGATGCAGGGGAGCGGCGGAAGCGGCGTCGAAGTAGGACACACGGCAACGGTAGAGCGCCGGTGAGGCCGGCGCCCCGGGGCGCGGGGAACCGCGCGACAGGCCACAGCGGCCCGCAGCCGCCATACATGCCGCATTGACGAGGTATTAGGCGCTATCAGGCGCTCATCCCACCCCTTCGGGGTGACCCGCGGCGCGTATGCCACCCTCCCCGCGAACCCCCGGAAGGCGTCGGCTAGGGTTTGGTCCGCATAAACATCCAAACCCCTGCCCGACGCAGGGCGGCGACCGACCCGCGAGAAGGCAGGCCGCAGCCAACCGCGCGGGCGAGACTCTCGGGAAGGCGCTACGTGAGTCCCAACGGCTCCGACCGCTCGCCGCGGCGCCCGATGCGGCGGAAGCTGCTCCAGGCAATGACCGCGGGCCTGGTCCTGGCGACCGCCACCGGTTGCACATACAAGGACTTCCCCCGCCTTGGTATGCCCACCCCGGTCACAGAAGAGGCTCCGCGGATCCTCTCCCTGTGGCAGGGCTCATGGGCAGCCGCGCTGGCCACCGGCGTGCTGGTGTGGGGCCTGATCCTGTGGAGTGCTTTCTTCCACCGGCGCAGTCGCACCAAGGTCGAAGTTCCTCCGCAGACCCGGTACAACATGCCCATCGAGGCGCTGTACACGGTGGTTCCGATCATCATCGTCTCGGTGCTGTTCTATTTCACGGCCCGTGACGAGTCGAAGCTGCTGAGCCTCGACAAGAAGCCCGATGTCACGGTGAACGTGGTCGGCTTCCAGTGGAGCTGGTGCTTCAACTACATCGAGAACGTCGACGGTTCCGACGGGAACGCGAAGACCGACAAGAACCTGGCCGCGATCCCGGACCGGTTCAAGGCGGACTTCCCCGACAACGCCGGCGGCGTCTACACCTGCGGTACTCCCGGTGAGCGGAACCCGCAGACCAACAACCCCGGCCCGACCCTCTGGCTCCCTGAGGGCAAGACGGTCCGCTTCGTCCTCACCTCGCGTGACGTCATCCACTCCTTCTGGGTGGTGCCGTTCCTGATGAAGCAGGACGTCATCCCGGGCCACACCAACTCCTTCCAGGTGACCCCCAACAAGGAGGGCACCTACCTGGGCAAGTGCGCCGAGCTCTGCGGCGTCGACCACTCCCGGATGCTCTTCAACGTGAAGGTCGTCTCCCAGGAGCGCTACGAGCAGCACCTCAAGGACCTCGTGAAGAAGGGGCAGACCGGTTACGTTCCCGCGGGCATCGAGCAGACGAGCCACGAGAAGAACCGGGAGACGAACAACCTGTGAGCATCCTCAACGAACCCCAGGGTGCCTCCGCAGCTGAGGACTCGTACGAGAACGAGCTGCCGGTCAGGCGCAAGCAGCCCGGCAACGTCGTGGTGAAGTGGCTGACGACCACCGACCACAAGACCATCGGTACGTTGTACCTGGTCACGTCGTTCGCGTTCTTCTGCATCGGTGGCGTCATGGCGCTCCTCATGCGCGCCGAGCTCGCCCGACCGGGCTTGCAGATCATGTCGAACGAGCAGTTCAACCAGGCGTTCACGATGCACGGCACGATCATGCTGCTGATGTTCGCGACGCCGCTGTTCGCCGGCTTCACGAACTGGATCATGCCGCTCCAGATCGGCGCGCCGGACGTCGCCTTCCCGCGGCTGAACATGTTCGCCTACTGGCTCTACCTGTTCGGCTCGCTGATCGCGGTGGCCGGCTTCCTCACCCCGCAGGGCGCGGCCGACTTCGGCTGGTTCGCCTACGCCCCGCTGTCGGACGCGGTCCGCAGCCCGGGCATCGGCGCCGACATGTGGATCATGGGTCTGGCCTTCTCCGGCTTCGGCACCATCCTCGGCTCGGTCAACTTCATCACCACGATCATCTGCATGCGCGCGCCCGGCATGACGATGTTCCGGATGCCGATCTTCACCTGGAACGTCCTGCTGACCGGTGTCCTGGTCCTGCTGGCCTTCCCGGTCCTGGCGGCCGCGCTGTTCGCCCTGGAGGCGGACCGCAAGTTCGGCGCCCACGTCTTCGACGCGGCCAACGGCGGCGCGTTGCTGTGGCAGCACCTCTTCTGGTTCTTCGGCCATCCAGAGGTGTACATCATCGCCTTGCCGTTCTTCGGGATCATCTCCGAAGTGATCCCGGTGTTCTCCCGCAAGCCGATGTTCGGCTACATGGGCCTGATCGCGGCCACCATCTCGATCGCCGGTCTGTCCGTGACGGTGTGGGCACACCACATGTACGTCACGGGTGGCGTGCTGCTGCCGTTCTTCTCCTTCATGACGTTCCTCATCGCCGTGCCGACGGGCGTGAAGTTCTTCAACTGGATCGGAACGATGTGGAAGGGCTCGCTGTCCTTCGAGACACCGATGCTGTGGGCGACGGGCTTCCTCATCACCTTCACCTTCGGTGGTCTGACCGGCGTCATCCTGGCCTCGCCGCCGATGGACTTCCATGTGTCCGACTCGTACTTCGTGGTGGCGCACTTCCACTACGTCGTCTTCGGCACCGTCGTCTTCGCGATGTTCTCCGGCTTCCACTTCTGGTGGCCGAAGTTCACCGGCAAGATGCTCGACGAGCGCCTCGGCAAGATCACCTTCTGGACGCTGTTCATCGGCTTCCACGGCACCTTCCTGGTCCAGCACTGGCTGGGCGCCGAGGGCATGCCGCGCCGGTACGCCGACTACCTGGCGGCCGACGGCTTCACCGCCCTGAACACGATCTCGACGATCAGCTCCTTCGTCCTCGGCCTGTCCGTCCTGCCGTTCTTCTACAACGTGTGGAAGACCGCCAAGTACGGCAAGCCGGTCGGCGTCGACGACCCGTGGGGCTACGGCCGCTCCCTGGAGTGGGCCACCTCCTGCCCGCCGCCGCGCCACAACTTCCTCACCCTGCCACGGATCCGCAGTGAATCCCCGGCGTTCGACCTGCACCACCCGGAGATCGCCGCGCTCGAGCAGCTGGAGCACGCCGGCCACGGCGCCAGTGCCATCTCGGGCAGCAAGGAGGCCGGCAAGTGAAGATCCAGGGCAAGATGTTCATCTGGCTGAGCGTCTTCCTCCTCGTCATGGCGACTGTCTATGGCGTGTGGTCGAAGGAGCCGGCCGGTACCACGGCCCTCTTCCTGGCCTTCGGGCTGAGCCTCATGATCGGCTTCTACCTGGGCTTCACCGCCCGGCGGGTCGACGCGGGCGCGCAGGACAACAAGGAGGCGGACGTCGCGGACGACGCCGGCGAGCTGGGCTTCTTCAGCCCGCACAGCTGGCAGCCGCTGTCGCTGGGCATCGGCGGCGCCCTGGCCTTCCTGGGGGTGGCCGTCGGCTGGTGGCTGCTGTACTTCTCGCTGCCGATGATCCTCATCGGTCTGTGGGGCTGGGTCTTCGAGTACTACCGCGGTGAGAGCCGCACCCAGTAGCACGCACCGAACACGGGCTGAGCCCGGACACTCCGTCAGGAGGGTCCGGGCTCACGCTTTTGCCGCAACGGTGCTCCTCCGTCCGTGTCACTCAGCGCGCCGCTGCCGACCCGGCTCCCTAGCGTGAAGCCATGAGCCACGAACCCCGCCCTCGCACCGTCGTGGGCTGCACCCTGCTGGTGATCGCCCTGGGCGCGGTTGCAAGCGCCTGCGGCTCGGACGGCAACCCGCTCTCCGCGCGCCCCTACGACGCGACGGACCAGATCTCCTTCAGCAACCTCGGTGGCGACGGGAAGAAGTCCGACCCGGACAAGCCCCTCGAGGTCACCGCGGAGGACGACGACCGCATCACGGACGTCACCGCCGTGGACGGCGCAGGCCGCTATGTGGCGGGCGAACTCGCCGCCGACGGCAGCCGCTGGCACAGCACCGAGCCGCTGGCCGCGAACGCCCACTACACGGTCCGCGTGAGCACCGAGGACGACGACGGCGCCCCCGGCCGCCGGGTGCTCACCTTCGACACCGGCAAGCCCACCTCCAAGAAGCGCCTGGGGGTGGCTTTCGGCCCCGACGCGGGCGAGTACGGCGTCGGCCAGCCCGTCACGGCCAAGCTGGACCAGCCCGTCAAGGACCCCGCCCAGCGGGCCGTCGTCGAACGCGCCCTCAAGGTCGACTCGACGCCGGCCGTGCAGGGCGGCTGGCACTGGGTGGACGACAAGGAGCTCCACTACCGGCCGCAGGAGTACTGGCCCGCCCACGCCAGCCTCCGGGTGCACAGCAACCTGGACGGCATCAAGATCAGCGACCGGCTGTGGGGCGGTCCCACGAAGGACCTCAAGCTCACGATCGGTGACCGGGTCATCGCCGTCACGGACGCGTCGTCGCACTCCATGACGGTCTTCAAGAACAACGAGGAGATCAACCAGATCCCCGTCACCACCGGCAAGCCCGGCTTCGAGACCCGCAACGGCGTCAAGGTCGTCCTGGGCAAGGAGTACTTCGTACGGATGCGCGGCACCAGCGTCGGCATCGCGGAGGGCTCCTCGGAGTCCTACGACCTGCCGGTGTACTACGCCACCCGCGTCACCTGGAGCGGCGAGTACGTCCACGCCGCCCCCTGGTCCGTGGGCTCCCAGGGGTACGCGAACGTCAGCCATGGCTGCACCGGCATGAGCACGTCCAACGCCGAGTGGTTCTTCGACAACATCCGCCAGGGCGACGTCGTCCAGGTCGTCAACAGCTACGGCGACACGATGGAGGCCTTCGGCAACGGCTTCGGCGACTGGAACCTGGACTGGAAGAAGTGGACCAAGGGCAGCGCGCTGACGGGCGGCAGGCAGAAGGCGGAGCAGGACACGTCGAGACTGCGGCCTGCGGCGGTGTAGGCCCTGGCGGGGGCGCGGCTGCCGGGGGCGCGGGGAACCCCACGCCCCTGTGTCCCCGCTAGACGCTCTGTGTAAGGCTCTTGCGCCGCATCAGGGACGCCAGGGCCGAAGCGAACTCCACGGGCTCCACAGGCAGCGTCACAGCCGCGTCAGCGCGGCTCCAGGTGGCGAGCCAGGCGTCCTGGGGGCGCCCGATGAGCAGCAGCACCGGCGGGCACCGGAAGACCTCGTCCTTGATCTGCCGGCACAGCCCCATGCCGCCCATGGGCGCGGCCTCGCCGTCCAGGACGACGACGTCGACGCCGCCCCTGTCCAGCTCCCGCAGCACCGCCGCGGGCGTCGCGCACTCCAGGAACTCCACCACGGGGACGTCCGGCGCCGGCCTGCGCCCGGTCGAGAGCCGGACCTGCTCGCGGGTGTTGGCGTCATCGCTGTAGACCAGCACCGTGGCGGTCGCCTGCATGCTTCCTCCGTGACATCAGCGTCGTACGGACAGAACCGATGCCGCGGATGCTACTCCCTCGACCACGTCGTCAACACCGCTTGGAACACCACTTCGATGGGCCATACGGGCAGTACACACGGTGCGAACACTCCGAACGGCACCCCCCGGAGTGAGGGCGGGATAAGGGACCGACATAATGTCGGTCGTGGCGACAGCAACGACAGTAGAAACCGGGCACGCGCACCCGTCGGTCAATCGGCCGAACCTCACCAGTGTCGGAACCATCATCTGGCTGAGTTCCGAGCTGATGTTCTTCGCGGCCCTCTTCGCGATGTACTTCACCCTGCGATCGGTGACGGGTCCTGATCACTGGAAGGAAATGGCCGAGGCCCTGAACTTCCCGTTCTCGGCCACCAACACCACGATCCTGGTGCTCTCCTCGCTCACCTGCCAGCTCGGCGTCTTCGCCGCCGAGCGCGGGGACGTGAAGAAGCTCAGGATGTGGTTCATCGTCACCTTCATCATGGGTGCGATCTTCATCGGCGGTCAGATCTTCGAGTACACGGAGCTGGTGAAGAAGGACGGGCTCTCGCTCTCCTCCGACCCGTACGGCTCGGTGTTCTACCTGACCACCGGCTTCCACGGCATGCACGTGACGGGCGGCCTCATCGCCTTCCTGTTCGTCCTCGGGCGCACCTACGCGGCCAAGAGGTTCACCCACGAGCAGGCGACCGCGGCCATCGTCGTGTCCTACTACTGGCACTTCGTCGACGTCGTCTGGATCGGCCTCTTCGCCACGATCTACATGATCAAGTAGCCGGGCACGCTCGCTCCCGCACATCCCAAGCATCGACGCAGAAGATCCTGACACCGGGGTAATCCGTGAAAAAGCTCTCCGCACGACGACGCCATCCGCTGGCGGCGCTCGTCGTCCTACTCCTCGCGCTGGCGGCTACCGGGGGGCTGTACGCCGCGTTTGCGCCCGCGAGCAAGGCGCAGGCAGACGACACCGCCCAGTCCCTCGCCATCGACGAGGGCAAGAAGCTCTACGCCGTTGGCTGCGCAAGCTGCCACGGCACCGGCGGTCAGGGGACCTCCGACGGCCCGAGCCTGGTCGGCGTGGGCGCCGCGGCCGTCGACTTCCAGGTCGGCACCGGGCGCATGCCCGCGGCCACCTCCCAGGGCGCCCAGGTGCCCGCGAAGAAGGTCATCTACACGCAGGCCGAGATCGACCAGCTCGCCGCGTTCATCTCCTCCCTGGGCGCCGGCCCGTCCGTCCCGACCGACGCCGAGTACGGCCCGGAGGGTGCGGACATCGCCAAGGGTGGCGAGCTGTTCCGCACCAACTGCGCGCAGTGCCACAACTTCACCGGCAAGGGCGGTGCCCTCACCAAGGGCAAGTACGCCCCGACCCTCGAGGGCGTGGACCCGAAGCACATCTACGAGGCCATGCAGACCGGCCCGCAGAACATGCCTTCCTTCCCCGACACCACCCTGTCGGAGCAGAACAAGAAGGACATCATCGCGTACCTGCACGCGGTCAACAGCGACGAGACGAACAACCCCGGTGGTCTGGAGCTGGGCGGCCTCGGGCCGGTCAGTGAGGGCCTGTTCGCGTGGATCTTCGGTCTCGGTGCCCTGATCGCGGTAGCCGTCTGGGTCGCCGCTCGGACCGCAAAGGCCAAGAAGTCATGAGTAGCCAAGACATTCCAGAAGAGAACCTGCCCGCTGAGCAGGGCCACGCACACGGCAGCGCCGTAGGCGTCGCGGACGAGCAGAACCCGTTCGCGGACCCGGGGCTGCCGCCTCACGAGCATCGCGTGCAGGACATCGACGAGCGGGCCGCCAAGCGGTCCGAGCGTGCGGTCGCCTTCCTGTTCACGCTGTCGATGCTCGCCACGGTCGGCTTCATCGCCTCGTACGTGGCGATCCCCGCCGACAAGTCGATCTTCGTGTTCCCGATCGGCCACCTCAGCGCGCTGAACTTCGCGCTGGGTCTGACGCTGGGCACGGCGCTGTTCACCATCGGCGCCGGCGCGGTCCACTGGGCCCGCACCCTGATGTCGGACGTCGAGGTCGCCGACGAGCGGCACGCCATCGCCGCCTCCCCCGAGCTCCGCGCGAAGGTCCACTCGGACTTCAAGCAGGGCGCCAAGGAGTCCGCGCTCGGCCGTCGCAAGCTGATCCGCAACACGATGCTCGGCGCGCTCACCCTCGTGCCGCTGTCCGGTGTCGTGCTGCTGCGCGACCTCGGCCCGCTGCCCGAGGACAAGCTGCGTCACACGCTGTGGTCCAAGGGCAAGCTGCTCGTCAACATGAACACGAACGAGCCGCTGCGTCCCTCGGACGTCGCCGTCGGTTCGCTCACCTTCGCCAAGCCCGAGGGCCTGGAGGAGCACGACGAGGAGTTCCAGAACGAGATCGCCAAGGCGGCCCTGATGATCGTCCGGCTCCAGCCGGACAACATCAAGGACAAGCAGGAACTCGACTGGTCCTACCAGGGCATCGTGGCGTACTCGAAGATCTGCACCCACGTCGGTTGCCCGATCTCGCTGTACGAGCAGCAGACGCACCATGTGCTGTGCCCCTGCCACCAGTCCACCTTCGACCTCTCCGACGGTGCCCGAGTGATCTTCGGCCCCGCCGGCCACGCCCTGCCGCAGCTGCGCATCGGTGTGAACGACGAGGGCTATCTCGAGGCGCTCGGCGACTTCGAAGAGCCCGTCGGTCCTGCTTTCTGGGAGCGCGGATGAGTACGAACGAGAACACCGAGAGCAACGAGTCCCGTGACCGCGGGAAGGCTCCGGCGGGCGAGCGGATCGCCGACTGGGCCGACGGCCGGCTGGGGATCTACACCCTGGCCAAGGCCAACATGCGCAAGATCTTCCCCGACCACTGGTCGTTCATGCTGGGTGAGATCTGCCTCTACAGCTTCATCATCATCATCCTCACGGGTGTGTACCTGACGCTGTTCTTCCACCCGTCGATGAACGAGGTGGAGTACCACGGCAGCTACGTCCCGCTCCAGGGACAGCTGATGTCCGAGGCGTTCAGCTCCACCCTGCACATCTCCTTCGAGGTGCGCGGCGGTCTGCTCATCCGGCAGATCCACCACTGGGCGGCGCTGATCTTCCTCGCCGGCATGTTCGTGCACATGATGCGCGTGTTCTTCACGGGCGCGTTCCGCAAGCCGCGTGAGGTCAACTGGCTGTTCGGCTTCCTGCTGTTCGTCCTCGGCATGTTCACCGGTTTCACCGGTTACTCGCTCCCGGACGACCTGCTCTCCGGCACCGGTGTCCGCTTCACCCAGGGCGCGATCCTGTCGATGCCGATCGTCGGCACGTACATCTCGATGTTCCTGTTCGGCGGGGAGTTCCCGGGCCACGACTTCGTGGCGCGGTTCTACTCGATCCACATCCTGCTGCTGCCGGGCATCATGCTCGGGCTCGTGGTCGGCCACCTGATCCTGGTCTTCTACCACAAGCACACGCAGTTCGCGGGCCCCGGAAAGAGCAACAAGAACGTCGTCGGCATGCCGCTGCTGCCGGTCTACATGGCCAAGGCCGGAGGCTTCTTCTTCCTGGTCTTCGGTGTGATCGCGGCTGTCGCTGGCATCGCGCAGATCAACCCGATCTGGGCCATCGGCCCCTACCGTCCGGACCAGGTGTCGACCGGCGCCCAGCCCGACTGGTACATGGGCTTCGCCGAGGGCCTGATCCGCTTCATGCCGGGCTGGGAGATCAACCTCTGGGGTCACACGCTCGTCCTGGGCGTGTTCATCCCGCTGGTGCTCTTCGGTGTGGTCCTCGCGGCGCTGGCGATGTACCCCTTCATCGAGTCGTGGGTCACCGGCGACAAGCGCGAGCACCACATCCTGGACCGTCCGCGCAACGCGCCCACCCGTACGGCCCTGGGCGTCGCCTGGGTCACGATGTACATGATCACGCTGGTCGGCGGTGGCAACGACCTGTGGGCCACGCACCTCCACCTGTCGATCAACTCGATCACCTGGTTCGTCCGGATCTTCTTCTTCGTCGGACCGGTCATCGCGTACGTCTTCACCAAGCGGATCTGCCTCGGCCTCCAGCGCCGGGACCGGGAGAAGGTGCTGCACGGTCGCGAGACCGGCACCATCAAGCGCCTGCCGCACGGTGAGTTCATCGAGATCCACGAGCCGCTCAGCCAGGAGCAGCTGCACACCCTCACGGCGCACGAGCAGTACGAGCCGGCCGCGATCGGCGCCGCCGTCGACGAGAACGGCGTCGAGCGCAAGGTGACGGGCAAGGAGAAGCTCCGCGCCAAGATCAGCGGGGCGTACTTCGGTGAGGACCAGCAGATTCCGAAGGCCACCGTGGAGGAGTACAAGGAGATCACGAGCGGCCACGGCCACCACTGATCGCTGAGGCGTCGCCACGCCGCAGGAAAGGGCCCCGTCCGGTCTTCGGACGGGGCCCTTTGCCGTGCCCACGGGCTGGATAGGGTGGGGTGCACCTTGTCACGAGGCGCACGACGTACACGACGACACACGCAGGAGCGGCTATGAGCGCTGTGACCCCCGCTGGAGGCGACACCGCGGCGGGCCGTTCCTGGCCCGAGGTGCTGAACGGTCTGCTGTACGGGCGCGACCAGGACGCCGACGCCACGTTCTGGGCGCTGGACCGGATCATGCGCGGCGAGGCGACCGACGCGCAGATCGCGGGGTTCGTGGTGGCGCTGCGGGCCAAGGGCGAGACCGTCGCGGAGATCAACGGGCTCGTCCGGGCGATGTACGAGCACGCCAACCTGATCGAGGTGCCCGGCCGGACCGTCGACATCGTCGGCACCGGCGGTGACGGCGCGAAGACGGTCAACATCTCCACGATGTCGGCGATCGTGGTGGCCGGCTCGGGCGCCACGGTCGTCAAGCACGGCAACCGGGCGGCGTCCTCCGCGTCCGGCGCCTCCGACGTCCTGGAGAAGCTCGGCGTCAATCTGGAGCTGACCCCGCGGCGGGTGGCCGAGGTGGCCCAGGAGGCCGGGATCACCTTCTGCTTCGCGATCAAGTTCCACCCGGCGCTGCGTCATGTGGGCGCCGCGCGCGGCCAGTTGGGCATCCGCACGGTGTTCAACGTGCTCGGCCCGCTGACCAACCCCGCCAAGGTGCGGGCCCAGGCGGTCGGGGTCGCGGACCCGCGGATGGCGCCGGTCGTCGCGGGCGTCTTCGCCGAGCGCGGCAACTCGTCCCTGGTCTTCCGGGGCGACGACGGTCTCGACGAGCTGACCACGACGGCCACGTCCCATGTGTGGGTCGTCCGCGACGGCAAGGTCACCGAGGAGACCTTCGACCCGCGTGACGTCGGGCTCGAGCTGGTCCCGGTCGAGGCTCTGCGGGGCGGGGACCCGTCGTACAACGCGGAGGTCGCCCGCCGCCTCCTGGACGGCGAGACGGGCCCGGTGCGGGACGCCGTGCTGCTGAACTCGGCGGCGGCGCTGGTGGCCCTGGAGCCGGGCTCCGGGACCCTTGCCGGGCAACTGCGCGACGGCATGGAGAAGGCGGCCGAGTCGATCGACTCGGGTGCGGCCGGACGGGCGCTGGAGCGCTGGGTCGCGGCCACCCGGGCGTGACGCCTCGCCGCTGAGGTCCGTCCCGCGATCCGGACACGGGTTGCGGGACGGCGATCACTTCACGTACGTTCCCGTATCAGGTCATGAGTGACAGTCATGAGGCCCCGGCCGACTGTCCGGCAACCCTCCGTCCGTGGCGGGGTGCCCCGGGTGAAGACCAGGTCGTAGGCAGCGAGGTCTACGGCAAGCGCGGACCCCTCGCACTCTTCTGAGTGAGCACCGCCAGGGGTCCTGGTCGTTCGAGGGAGTCTTCCGTGAGCAAGCGAATGCGATAGGGCGTAGAGCCCCGCCTCCGCACACCCCTTTCACCTTCCTCCGTGCTCGAGCCATGCCCGCTCGCACGGCGGTTCACCCTTGCCTCTCACGGGAGTTCGCCATGTCTGTCTCCACCGCTGCCGCCGCCCGTACCGTTTGTGCGCCGCTGCCCGTTCTCGGCCGGGATGTCACGGTCCCGCTCGTGACGGGCGGCGAGGTCACCTACGCGGCGCTCGACTACGCGGCCAGCGCCCCCGCCCTCCAGCGCGTCTGGGACGACGTCGCGGCCTACGCCCCGTACTACGGCAGCGTCCACCGGGGCGCCGGCTACCTCTCGCAGCTGTCCACGGACCTCTTCGAGAGCGCCCGCAGGACGGTGGCCGGGTTCCTGGACTGCCGCCCCGACGACCAGCTGGTCTTCACCCGCTCGACGACGGACTCCCTCAACCTGCTGGCGCGGGCCCTCCCGGCGGGCTGCCAGGTCTTCGTCTTCGAGACCGAGCACCACGCCTCGCTGCTGCCCTGGCAGGACGCCCGGGTCACCTACCTCAACGCCCCGCGCACCCCGCGCCAGGCCGTCGAGACGCTGGAGCGGGCCCTCGCCGACCGGGACCCCCACGGCCCGGCCCTGGTCTGTGTCACCGGCGCCTCGAACGTCACCGGCGAGCTGTGGCCGGTACGCGAGCTGGCGGCCGCCGCGCACGCCCACGGCGCCCGGATCGTCGTGGACGCGGCCCAGCTCGCCCCGCACCACCCGGTCTCCGTGCAGGAGCTCGACGTCGACTGGATCGCCTTCTCCGGTCACAAGCTGTACGCGCCCTTCGGCTGCGGTGTGCTGGCCGGCCGCGCCGACTGGCTGGTGGCGGCCGACCCGTACCTCGCCGGCGGCGGCGCCAGCCGCAAGGTCACGCGGCGCGAGGACGGGGGAGTGGACGTGGAGTGGCACGAGAGCGCCGCCCGCCACGAGGCCGGCTCCCCGAACGTGATCGGCGCCTACTCCATCGCCTCCGCGTGCAAGGCCCTCACCGAGGCCGGCTTCGACAGCCTGGTCGCCCGGGAGGAGTACCTGATCGCCAAGGTGCGGGCCGGTCTGGCCGAGGTCCCGCAGGTGAAGGTGCTGTCCCTGTTCGGCGACGACGCGCCGCGGGTCGGCGTGATCTCCTTCGTCGTCGAGGGCTGGAACAGCTCCCACTTCGCAGCCGCCCTCTCCGCCGAGTACGGCATCGGGGTCCGCGACGGCCTGTTCTGCGCCCACCCGCTGGTGCGCACCCTGCTGGGCAGCGACCCCGAGACCCAGGGCGAGTGCGGCGCCCCCGAGGCGGCTCCCGGCGAGAAGTCGCTCAACGCGATCCGGGTGAGCTTCGGCGCGGGGACCCCGGACGAGCACGTGGAGCGCTTCGTGAACGCGGTGCGCGAACTGGTGAGCGAGGGCGCGCGGTGGCAGTACCGGACGGAAGACGGCCGCTGCGTGCCCGCGGTCTGAACGACGGTCCGCCGGAGGCGGTGTTCAGCCGGTCAGGAGTCCAGCCCGATCGCGAACGCCGCCTCCAGGTCGTGCTGCGAGTAGGTGCGGAAGGCGACGTGCGTGTCCGTGCCCTCCACCCCGGGGATCTTGCTGATGCTGCCCGGGATGACCTCCGCCAGGTCCTCGTGCTCCTTCACCCGCACCATGGCGATCAGGTCGTACGTCCCGGTGACGGAGAAGACCTCGCTGACGGAGTCCAGCGAAGCGATCCGCTCCGCGATCTCGGGAATCCGGTCCACGCTGGTCTTGATGAGGACGATCGCGGTGATCACGGCTGGTTCTCTCCCTCGGGAGCCGGAGCTGGGGCGGGCCTCACTCTACGCGTACGCCCGAAACGGGCCCACGCGTAGAGGAGCCCCAGGCCGAAGCCCACCAGGTGCGCCAGATAGGCCACCCCCGGCCCCTGGGCGGCCCGCCCCGCCGCCACCCACTGCAGGGCCGCCCAGAAGGGCAGCACGACCCATGCGGGGAAGCGCAGCGGCAGGAAGAACAGGAACGGCAGGAGGCTGGTCACCCGCGCCCGGGGGAAGAGGTACAGAAACGCGCCGAGGACCGCGGAGATCGCCCCGGAGGCGCCGACCAGGGACTGCGACGACTCGGCGTTGGCGGCGGCGTAGCCCAGCAGGGCCAGGTAGCCGCAGCCGAGGTAGAAGAGCGTGAACTCGACGCGGCCCATCCGGTCCTCGGTCATCGTCCCGAAGACGTAGAGGAAGAGCATGTTGCCCAGCAGGTGCACCCAGCTGCCGTGGACGAAGAGGGCCGTGGCCGGGGTCAGGGCGGCCCGTGGCGCGCCCTCGAAGAGCTCGCCGGGCACCACGCCCCAGCGCCGGAAATAGGCGCGCTGCGCCGCCAGCAGTTCGTCGCCGGAGCCGTACGCCGGATTGAAGCCCGAGGCGGGCCCGATCAGGAAGATCAGGCAGCACAGCGCGATCAGTGCGTAGGTCACCGGCGCCGGGCGGTTGCGGACCACCCTGCCGACCGTCCCGTTCCAGTCGCCGATCATGAGAACAAAGCATGACGTAACCGGACGCGCTCGTCCGGACCGCCTCGCCGCCGCGGACGGATGGGCGGCGAGTACCCGCCAGGCCGTAGGGTTACGAGCCATACGCGCGGGGGAGCCTCCGGCCCGACCCCGTCAACCGGAAGCACGACACTAGAAGGAAGCGGACAGCCACGATGACGGTTCCCCTGCCGACCGCCGCGACGCGGTGGCGCTGCACTCTCTGCGGCAACCTCACGCGGTTCGACGTGACGCGCTCGTCGAAGGTCGTCGAGTACGTGCACCTCGACCTCGCCGGTGAGCCGAAGGTCGAGGAGCGCGAGGTGGTCAGTGAGACCATCGAGTCGGTGCGGTGCCGCTGGTGCAACGCCGTGGACCAGGTGGAACTCGTGGATCGGCCGGGCGCCGGTTCCTGACGATGGGGGTCCCCCCGCTCGAGCGAAGCCGAGAGTGGGGGAGGCCCGCACAGTATTGGGGTGTGACGGATGGTGGAGAGCGCAGGCGGGGGGCCGGGCGACGGCGCCGCCGAGATGCTCGACCGTCCGCTGCCGGACGGCGTGCGGCGCAGGGTCGTACAGATCGTCTCCGACGGCTTCGGCGGGCTGACCGTCGGCGAACTGCCCGTCCAGTTGCGGCAGTACGCCCGGTTCGCGCCGAACCGGCGGGCGAAGTTCGCGGGCAACGCGATGGCGGCCGCGCTGGAGACCGATCCGCTCTTCCGGCAGCGCATCGCCGAGAAGTTCAGAGAGGCCCAGCCGGAACTCGCCGGCGCTCTCGACTCCGGCTCGCCGACCCCGGCCGCGGACCCGCACGAAGTGGCGGCCGCGGCCTATGTGCTGCGGCCCGTCGGCTGGGTGAAGCTGGTCACCGCGGCCGGTGAGGAGGCCCAGCGGGCGGACGCCGAGCGGGCCGGCGAGGAGAGCCGGGCCGAACTGGAGCGGCTGCGCGAGGAGCTCGACCGGGCCCGTGAGCAGTCCCGGGCGGGCACCGAGGGGCTGCGCGCCGAGCTGGACGCCGCGAAGAAGGAAGCGGAATCGCTCCATCGCAAGCTGCGTTCGGCCCTCAGCGACGTGAAGCGGGGCGAGGCCGCGCTGCGCAAGGTGCGCGGCGAGCTGGAGACCGTGCGCGCCGAGGGGCAGACCCAGGTGTCGGCCGCGGAGAGTGAGACGCGGCGGCTGAAGGCGCGGCTCGGCGAGGTGGAGGCGGCGCTGGAGGCCACCCGGCGGGCGGCGCGCGAGGGGCGCAGCGTCGAGGACATGCGGGTGCGGCTGCTGCTGGACACGGTGCTCGACGCGGCCCAAGGGCTGCGGCGGGAGCTGGCGTTGCCGCCGGTGTCGGTGCGTCCGGCGGCAACCGTCGACGCGGTCGAACCGGGACGAATGACCCCGAAGGACATCGCCACGCGGGCACTGTCGGAGAACGATCCGGCCATTCTCGACCAGTTGCTCGCGCTGCCCCAGGCCCATCTCGTCGTCGACGGCTACAACGTCACCAAGACCGGCTATCCGCAGATGCCGTTGGAGAAGCAGCGGCTCAGGCTTCTCGGGCAGCTCTCGCAGCTCGCCGCGCAGACCGGCGCCGAGGTCACCTGCGTCTTCGACGGGGCCGAGCTGGCCGCTCCGGTGCTGCTCGCGCCGCCGCGCGGGGTGCGGGTGCTGTTCTCCAAGCCGGGTGTCACGGCCGACGAGCTGATCCGTCAGCTGGTGCGGGCCGAGCCGCCGGGCCGGCCGGTCATCGTCGCCTCGACCGACCGTGAGGTGGCCGACGGGATCGCCAAGGCGGGTGCCCGACCGGTGGCTTCCGCGGTACTTCTGAAGCGGCTGTCCTAAACGTCGAAGTTCCAGGTTTATTGACCGAATTGGCGGGATCGTCACGCAACGTAGCGTCAATCGAGCATGACTGCACGTGAGTTGATTGAAAAAACTGCGTTGCGTGATGGGTTTTTTTCTCCTGAGGATTTGAACTGATCACGGCGAGGTCACTAAGGTCAGGGCTCGTATCTCCAAACGGGTGATCACTCAAAAGAAGGAGCCCGTCTCCGTGGCGTCCCACCGTCGACCGAAGCAGCCGAGTCGCGCACGCGTGACCGTGCTGACCACCGCAGCCGCCGCTGCCGTCGTACTGAGCTCGCAGGCCGCCAACGCGGCGCCCAGCGAGAAGCTCACGAAGGACGAGGTCAAGACCAAGGTCGACAAGCTCTACGAGGACGCGGAGCAGGCCACCGAGAAGTACAACGGTGCCAAGGAGAAGCAGGAGAAGCTCCAGAAGGAGATCTCCACCATCCAGGACAACGTCGCTCGCGGTCAGGCCGACCTCAACGAGCTGCGCGACTCCATGGGCCTGGCGGCCGCGGCCCAGTACCGCACCGGGTCCATAGACCCCTCCCTGCAGCTGCTCCTCTCCTCGAACCCGGACGACTACCTGGACAAGGCGTCCGCCGCCGACCAGCTCAGCGCCCAGCAGGTCGAGGCCCTGAAGAAGATCCAGGAGAAGCAGCGCGAGCTCGCCCAGGAGCGCAGCGAGGCCTCCACCAAGCTCAAGGACCTCGCCACCACCCGCACCGAACTGGGCAAGAAGAAGAAGGAAGTCCAGGCCAAGCTCACCGAGGCGCGCAAGCTCCTCAACACGCTGACGGCCAAGGAGCAGGCGTCCCTCGCGGCCGCCGACGCCCGCGCCAGCCGCGACGCCGGCGACCGCGTGGACCTCGGCGACTCCCCGACGGGCTCCGGCCGGGCCATGGCCGCCTTCCAGGCCGCCCAGAGCCAGCTCGGCAAGCCCTACCAGTACGGCGCCACCGGCACCGCCACGTACGACTGCTCGGGCCTGACCTCCTGGGCCTACGCCCAGGCCGGCGTCTCCATCCCGCGCACCTCGCAGGCCCAGGCCAACGCCGGTACGCGCATCTACTCCCAGAGCGCCCTCAAGGTCGGCGACCTGGTCATCTTCTACGGCGACCAGCACCACGTCGGCTTCTACGCGGGCAACGGCCAGGTGCTGCACGCCCCGCGCACCGGCACCGTCGTGCGCTACGAGTCGATCAACAACATGCCCTTCCAGTTCGGCGTCCGGATCTGATCGGTCCCGGGATCGGGACACCACGCCGCCCGAACGGGCGAATTACCGCAACGAGAAGTGACCCCACGCCCCGCCGGTGACCTGCGTCAGCGGCGGGGCGTCACTGTGCGTCGCCGCCGAGGTCTTTGGCCGACCCCCCACCTCGGGGCTACTGTCTGCCGCGTTTCCCTGTCCGCCAGCGGAAGGAGCGCGGCATCCCGTGGGGTCCCATCGCCGCCTTGCACAGTCCGGGTTCGACCGGGGCGCCACCGGCGCCCTGAGCGTGCTGTCCGTCGCGGCCGCCGCACTCGGCGCCGTGTCCGCCGTACCGGCCACGGCCGCTCCGCACGACGACACCCGCGCCGAGGTGGACCGTCTCTACGAGGAGGCCGAGAAGGCCACCGAGGCCTACAACACGGCCGACGAGCGCGCCGACACCCTGCGGGGGCAGGTCGGCGTGGCCCAGGACCACATCGCCCGGCAGCAGGAGCGCATCAACGGCCTGCGTGGACAACTCGGTTCGCTGGCCGGCGCCCAGTACCGCTCCGGCGGCTACGACCCCTCCCTGGCGCTGCTGTTCTCCGACGACCCGGAGGAGTACCTCGCCAAGGCGTCCGTCCTCGACCGGATCACCGACCACCAGGCCGGGGAGCTGAGGGAGCTCCAGGGCGCCATGCGCGAACTCACCCAGGAGCGCGCCGAGGCCGCGGGCAAACTCGCCGAACTGGAGAAGAGCCGCAAGGCCGTCGCGCGGCACAAGCGGACCGTGGAGCAGAAGCTCGCCAAGGCACGGCAGCTGCTCAACACCCTGCCCTCCGCGGAACGCGCCGCCTTCGACCGGGCCTCCCGCTCCGGCCGGGACGCCATGTCCGACCTGTCGGGCGCCGTCCCGGCCTCCGGCCGCGCGGGCGCCGCCGTGGCCGCCGTGCGCTCCGCGCTCGGCAGGCCGTACGTCTGGGGCGCCAACGGGCCCACCGGGTTCGACTGTTCGGGCCTCATGCAGTGGTCGTACGCGCAGGCCGGGATCTCGCTGCCGCGCACCTCGCAGGCCCAGGCGCACGCGGGCCGGCGGGTGCCGCTCTCCCAGGCCCGACCCGGCGACCTCGTCACCTACCGCTCCGACGCCAGCCATGTCGGCATGTACGTCGGCAACGGGCAGGTCATCCACGCCCCCTATCCAGGGGCGCCGGTGCGCTACGACCCGGTCGGGATGATGCCCGTCTCGTCCGTCACCCGGCCCTGAGCGGAGCCGCCGCCGTACGATCGGGAGGATGGCTGGTCGAGGGCGGGCGCGCGGACCCGGGGTGCTGGGGCTCTGCCTGCTGCTCGTCTCGCTCCTCGGCGCTCTGGTCGGCTGCGGCGGGCGGGCCGCGTCGGCCGACGCGCAGGCCGATGTGCAGCGGGTTCTCGACCGGCGGGCCGCCGCGGTCCTGGACCGCGACCAGGGCGCCTACGCGGCCACCGGCGCCGACGCCGGGTACGCCGCGGTGCGGGCCGTTCCGCTGGCGGCCTGGTCGTACCGCGTGACGGCGCTCCACCGCAGCGGGGACACCGCCACCGCCGACGCCGAACTGAGCTACCGCGTCGACGGCTACGACAAGGCCCCGGTGACCACGGCCCGCGTGCTGCGCCTGACCCGTGACGGGGCCGGCCGGTGGTCGGTGGCCTCGGACCAGCCGGCGACGAAGGCCGGCCAGCAGCTGTGGGACCAGGGCACGGTGAGCGTCGTACGGGGCGCGCACAGTCTCGTGCTGGGGGTCGGGCAGTCCGAGGCGCGGCTGCGGTCCTTCGCCGGCCTGGCCGACGACGCCGTCCCGGAGGTCTCGGCGGCCTGGGGCACCGGCTGGGCGGGGCGCCTCGTCGTCCTCGTCCCGAAGTCGCTGGAGGGCATGGCGGGTCTGCTCGGCTCGCCCGCCTCCTCCTACCGCGGGATCGCCGCGGTCACCACGGGCGAGACGAGCGGCGGGACCAGGACGCCCGCGGACCGGATCATCGTCAACCCGGACGCGTACGCCATGCTCGGCCGGGTCGGCCGGCAGGTGGTCCTCACCCACGAGGCCACCCATGTCGCGACGCGCGCCCACACGAACGCGGCCACCCCGCTGTGGCTGTCCGAGGGGTACGCCGACTGGGTGGGCTACCGCGGCACCGGCCGTACCCCCGCCGAGGTCGCCCCGGAGCTCCAGCACACCGTCACGGACGGCGCCGTCCCGGCGGCGCTGCCCACCGACGGCGACTTCGGCTTCTCCGGCGACGCCGACCGGCTGGCCCAGGCGTACGAGGGCGGCTGGCTGGCCTGCCGGATGATCGCCGAGCGGTGGGGCGAGGTGAAGCTGGACGCGTTCTACCGGGCGGTGGGGGAGCACGGGAAGCGGCCGGGGGCGGTGGAGGGCGCGCTGGAGAGCGTGCTGGGCACCTCCCTCGCGGGGTTCACGGCGGACTGGCAGGGCTACCTGAAGGCTCAGCTCGCCTGAGCCGGCTGCTCGATCGCCGCGCGCAGCCAGGCCCGCTCCGCCTCGCCCGTCGTCCGGGCGACCCGCAGCATGCCCTGCCGGAACAGGTCCCCGGTCTCCTCCGCACGTACGGGCCTGCCCTCGAATGGATCACTCTTTCGAGTGGCGTTGCTCTGTTCCTGAACCAGGCGTCAGGGTGAGACCGCGGGCTCGCTGGTACGGGCGGCCCTACCGGCCGGGGGAGCGGGGGCGGCGCTCGGCACCGTCGAGCGCCACAGCCGGACGGCCGCGACGATCGTGGCGGCCACCAGCAGGCCGTTGCGCAGGAACAGGAGGGTGACGCCGAGCGGGCTGCTCGCGACGACGTCCGCGAAGAAGACGGGGAACTCCAGCACCGTCACGAAGGACGCGGCCAGGACCAGGACGGCGGGCAGGGCCATACGGCCGGCGCGGAAGCACAGACAGACCGCCGCCAGGCCGATCAGCCACACGAGGTACTGCGGGCTGATCACCCGGCTGGTGACGGTGAACAGCAGGACCGCGGTGAACGCCGCCTCCGCGAGCGTCTGCGGCGCGAAGCGCCTCGCCGTCAGCCGCCACAGCAGCAGCCAGCCGAACGCGACCGCGGTCAGCCCCAGGGCCACGTCGCTCACCACGCCGACGTGCGGGCCGAGGAACTCCAGCGAGCCGTAGTTGAGCAGCACCCGGCCCTGCCAGCCGAACTGCCGGGCCACATGCAGGGCGAGCGCGCCCAGCGACTCCACCTCGGTGCCCCGGTCGCGCTGGAAGGTCAGGAAGGCGAAGGCGCCGGGCATGGTCAGGGCGAACAGCGCGGCCAGCGCGCCGACGGTCACCACCGCCGCGCCCCAGGCCCGCCTGCGCACGGCGCCCGCCAGCAGCAGCACGGGCCACACCTTCAGCAGCACCGCCAGACCCGTCAGCGCGCCCATCACCCGGGGCCGCCGCACGCCGGCGACCAGTGCGGCGACCGCGACCGCCGTCACCATCACGTCGTAGCGGGAGTAGACGGTGGGGCCGAGCAGGGGCACGCCCGCCACCCACATCCAGGCGCCGCGCAGCGACCGGCCGGGGCGCAGCCCCGTGTTCAGCAGCAGCATGAGGACGGCCAGGTCGGCGAGGAAGGCCAGGACGAAGAAGGCCGACGCGTAGTCGAGGAAGGGCAGCAGACCGGGGGAGAGGATCGCGAGGGCGGCGGCGGGCGGGTACTGCCAGGTGACGTCGGCGGCCGGGAACGTGCCGCCGCTCAGCACCTCGTACCAGCCCTGGTAGGTGACGGAGATGTCGCTGGTGACGTCCGGGCCGGGGAAGAGGAACACCTTGAAGACGAAGAGCAGCAGCGCGAGCCGGGTCACACCCCAGGTCGTCAGCAGGCACGTCAGGGGCCGCCCCGCGGCCGTCGTCTCCATGGCCCACATGATCTCCCGCGGGGCTGTGAAGCGCGGTCGGGCGCGGCTGTGAAGAGCGTTTGGATAGGGTCGGCTGCGATGCACAAGACCCTGATCGTGACGAACGACTTCCCGCCCCGCCCCGGCGGCATCCAGGCGTTCCTGCACAACATGGCGCTCCGGCTCGACCCCGACCGACTCGTCGTCTACGCGTCCACCTGGAAGCGTTCCCGCGAGGGTGTCGAGGCGACGGCCGCCTTCGACGCCGAGCAGCCCTTCACCGTCGTACGGGACTCCACGACGATGCTGCTGCCGACCCCCGGGGCGACCCGCAGGGCCGTCGGGCTGCTGCGGGAGCACGGGTGCACGTCGGTGTGGTTCGGGGCGGCCGCGCCGCTCGGGCTGATGGCGCCGGCGCTGCGCAGGGCGGGCGCCGAGCGGCTGGTGGCCACCACGCACGGGCACGAGGCCGGGTGGGCGCAGCTGCCCGCCGCCCGGCAGCTGCTCGGCCGGATCGGCGAGAGCACGGACACGATCACCTACCTCGGCGAGTACACCCGCTCGCGGATCGCGACCGCGCTGAGCGCCGGGGCGGCGGGGCGGATGGTGCAGCTGCCGCCGGGCGTCGACGAGAAGACCTTCCACCCGGGATCGGGCGGCGAGGAGGTGCGGGCGCGGCTCGGGCTGACCGACCGGCCGGTGGTGGTGTGCGTCTCGCGGCTCGTGCCGCGCAAGGGCCAGGACACGCTGATCCTCGCGATGCCGCGGATCCTGGCCGCCGAGCCGGAGGCGGTCCTGCTGATCGTCGGGGGCGGGCCCTACGAGAAGGACCTGCGCAGGCTGGCCCAGGAGCGCGGGGTGGCGGACGCGGTGCGCTTCACCGGGGCGGTGCCCTGGTCGGAGCTGCCCGCCCACTACGGCGCCGGGGACGTCTTCGCGATGCCGTGCCGGACGCGACGGGGCGGACTGGATGTGGAGGGGCTCGGGATCGTCTACCTGGAGGCGTCGGCCACCGGGCTGCCCGTGGTCGCCGGGGACTCGGGCGGGGCGCCCGACGCCGTGCTCGACGGGGAGACGGGGTGGGTCGTGCGGGGCGGTTCCCCGGCCGACGCGGCCGAGCGCATCGTCGCCCTGCTCGGGGACGCGGAGCTGCGCCGCCGGATGGGGGAGCGCGGGCGCGCCTGGGTGGAGGAGAAGTGGCGGTGGGACCTGCTGGCGGAGAAGTTGAAGACGTTGCTCTAGCTTTTCCCTCCGCGCCCTAGGCGGAGGGACGTAATCCGCCGATGCTGCGCACATGGCAGCAGAACTGATACAGCGTCAGCTGACTGGTAATCAGCTGACGAGACGTCAAATCCTCGGTGTGGCCGCCCTCCAGACGGCGGCCACGCTCGGCTTCACCCGTGTCGGCCTTCAGTCGGCCCGCGCGGCGGAGCCCGTGGCGGTCGAATCCGCCCCCGCCGTCGTCGTCGGCTCCGGCTACGGCGCCGCCGTCGCCGCCCTGCGTCTCGGCCAGGCCGGCATCCGCACCCTCGTCCTCGAGATGGGCCGGCTGTGGAACACGGCCGGCTCCGACGGCAAGGTCTTCTGCAACACCGCCGACCCCGATCAGCGGTCCATGTGGTTCCGCACCCGCACCGAGGCGCCGCTGGCGACCTTCCTGTGGCTGGACCTCGTCAACAAGGACATCAGCCGCTACCCGGGCGTCCTGGACCGCGTGCACTTCGACAACATGTCCGTCTTCGTGGGCCGCGGGGTCGGCGGCGGCTCGCTGGTCAACGGCTCCATGGCGGTCACCCCGCTCCAGTCGTACTTCGCCGAGCAGTTCCCCACCGTCGACGCGGCGGAGATGTACGCGACCTACTTCCCGCGGGCCCGCGCCATGCTCGGCGTCAACAGCGTCGACCCCGCCTGGTTCGAGTCGACCGAGTGGTACCGGTTCTCGCGCGTCTCCCGCAAGCACGCGGCGAACACCGGTCTGAAGACCACCTTCGTGCCCAGCGTCTACGACTTCGGCTACATGCAGCGCGAGGCGGCGGGCACCGCGACGAGGTCCGCCCTCGGGCAGGAGGTCATCTACGGCAACAACCACGGCAAGAGGAGCCTCGACAAGTCGTATCTGGCGTCGGCGCTCGGCACCGGGAACGTCACGATCCACACCATGGAGAAGGTGCGCGGGATCAGCCGGGCGAGCGACGGGACGTACGTCCTGACCGCCGACCGCATCGACGACACGGGCAAGGTCGTCGAGACCAGGCAGTACGGCTGCACGTACCTCTTCCTCGGCGGCGGCAGCCTCGGGACCAGCGAACTCCTCGTCCGGGCCAGGGACACGGGCACGCTGCCCGCGCTGGACAGATCCGTCGGGGCGGGCTGGGGCAACAACGGCAACGTGATGCTCGGGCGGGCCAACCACCTGTGGGACACCGTCGGCGCCAACCAGTCGACCATGCCGGTCATGGGCATCGACGACTGGGCGAACACCGCCAACCCCGTCTTCGCGGAGATCGCCCCGCTGCCCACGGGACTGGAGCACTGGGTCAGCCTCTATCTGGCGATCACCAAGAACCCGCAGCGGGCCGCGTTCACGTACGACGCCGCCACCGGCGGGGTGAAGCTCGGCTGGAGCGCCGCGCAGAGCGCCGTCTCCTCGGGCATGGCCAAGAAGCTGTTCGACCGGATCAACGCGGCGAACGCCACCATCTACCGCTACGACCTCTTCGGCTCGTCCAGCAAGGTCTTCGCCGACGACTTCACGTACCACCCGCTCGGCGGTTGCGTGCTGGGGAATGCGACCGACGACTACGGTCGGGTGAAGGGGTATTCGAAGCTGTATGTCACCGACGGCTCGTTGGTGCCCGGCAACATCGGGGTGAATCCCTTCGTCACCATCACCGCCCTCGCCGAACGCACGATGGCGCGGGTCCTCGTGGAGGACACCGCGCCATGACGCTCCGTCAGGAGGTAACGAACAGCCGCTACTTGGCGTAGATCGCCTCGATCTCGCCCGCGTAGTCCTTCGCCACGACATTGCGCTTCAGCTTCAGCGACGGCGTGAGGTGGCCCGAGTCCTCCGTGAACTGGGAGGAGAGAATGCGGAACTTCCGCACCGATTCCGCCTTCGAGACCGCGGCGTTGCCGTCGTCGATCGCCGACTGGACGGCGGCCTGAAGGTCGGCGTCCCCGTGCAGCGACGCCGCGGTCGAACCCGCCGGCTTGCCGTGGTCGGCAGCCCAGCGGCCCAGGAACTCCTCGTCGATGGTGACCAGCGCGCCCACGAACGGCCGCCCGTCGCCCACCACCATGCACTCCGCCACCAGCGCGTGCGCCCGGATCCGGTCCTCGATCACGGCCGGCGCGACGTTCTTGCCGCCCGCGGTGACGATGATCTCCTTCTTGCGCCCGGTGATCCGGAGGTAGCCGTCCTCGTCGAGGGTGCCGATGTCACCGGTGTGGAACCAGCCGTCGGCCAGCGCCTCGGCGGTCGCGGCCGGGTTGTTCCAGTACTCCTTGAAGAGGTGCTCGCCGTGCAGCAGCACCTCCCCGTCGTCCGCGATCCGCACGACCGAGCCGGGCAGCGGCTGACCGACCGTGCCGATCTTCTGCCGGTCCCAGGGGTTGAAGGCGGTGGCGGCGCAGGACTCCGTCAGGCCGTAGCCCTCCAGGACGGTGAAGCCGATGCCGCGGAAGAAGTGACCGAGGCGCTCGCCCAGCGGGGCGCCCCCGGAGATCGCGTACTCGCCCTTGCCGCCGAGGACCGCGCGCAGCTTGCCGTAGACGAGCCGGTCGAAGACCTTGTGCTTGATCCTCAGCTTCAGCGGCGGGCCCGCCGGGAGCTCCAGCGCCTTGCTGTAGGCGATCGCGGTGTCGGCCGCCTTGTCGAAGATCGCGCCCTTGCCGTCCGCCTGCGCCTTGGCGCGCGCCGAGTTGTAGACCTTCTCGAAGACCCGCGGCACGCCCAGGATGAGCGTCGGGCGGAAGGCGGCCAGCTCGTCGGTGAGGTTCTTGATGTCCGGGACGGTGCCCAGCTTGATCGGCGCCATCATCGGGGCGATCTGCACCAGCCGGCCGAAGACGTGCGCGAGCGGGAGGAAGAGCAGCACGCTGCACTCGCCCGTGCGGAACAGCGGCCGCAGCCGCTCCACGACGTTCCCGCACTCGGCGAAGAAGCTGCGGTGGGTCAGCACGCAGCCCTTGGGCCGGCCGGTCGTACCGGACGTGTAGACGATGGTCGCCGGGTCGTCGGCCCTGGCCTGCGAGCTGCGCTCCTCGACGACCTCGTCGGAGACGTCCTTGCCGAGCCGCCCGAGCTCCTCGACACCCCCGGCCTCGATCTGCCAGACGTGCTTCAGCGCCGGCAGCGACTCGCGCACCGACTCCACGGCCGCCGCGTGGCCGTCCAGCTCGACGACGACGGCGGTCGCGCCCGAGTCGGAGAGGATCCACTGCACCTGCTCCGGGGAGCTGGTCTCGTACACCGGCACGGTGACCGCGCCCGCGCACCAGATCGCGAAGTCGAGCAGCGTCCACTCGTAGCGGGTGCGCGACATCAGGCCGACCCGGTCGCCGGGCTGGACGCCGGAGGCGATGAGGCCCTTGGCGGCGGCGTGCACCTCGGCCAGGAAGGCCGTGGCCGTCACGTCCTGCCAGGCGCCTCCCACCTTGCGGGCGATGACGGCGACGTCGGGATGCTGCGCGGCGTTTCTGCGGACGATGTCGGTCAGATTGCCGTCCGCAGGGACCTCGTACAAAGCCGGAAGGCTGAACTCGCGCAAGACTGCTGCTCCTCATAGGGCGCCGGCGCCACGACGTTGTGTGCTGCGACGATGCGGTCCAAGGCTCGGGACTGTGCTCGGGACCTCGGTGGATCTCGGTGGTTGAAATCCTGAGCACGACTGGACTGCCCGGACGTTACCCGTCGGTATGGCGTCTTCGACAGGGGGGTCCGGCGAGATGTTCGCTGCGTCACACAGATTGGTGTTTCCCGGCCGACAGTAGTCCACCGCTTTACTGACTGGCCAGTAACCGGTATCCCGATCGACACTGTTCACGTATGCCGCACACGCCTACCCTTGATCGTCATGGCATCCACACCGCCCGGAAACCGCCGGACACGCATCCACGTGGTCAGCGACGTGCACGGCAACGCGCGCGACCTGGCCCGGGCCGGAGAGGGCGCGGACGCACTGATCTGTCTGGGCGACCTGGTCCTGTTCCTGGACTACGCCGACCACTCCCGCGGGATCTTCCCCGACCTCTTCGGGGTGGAGAACGCCGACCTCATCGTCGAACTGCGCACCGCCCGCCGCTTCGAGGAGGCCCGTGAGCTCGGCGCCCGGCTGTGGGGCGGCATCGGCGGCGACCGGGCGGCGCTGATCGAGCAGGCGGTCCGCAAGCAGTACGCCGAGCTGTTCCCGGCGTTCCCGAACCCGACGTACGCCACCTACGGCAACGTCGACATGCCGCGGCTGTGGCCCGAGTTCGCCGGGCCCGGCACGACCGTCCTGGACGGGGAGCGGGTGGAGATCGGCGGCCGGGTCTTCGGCTTCGTGGGCGGCGGCCTGAGGACCCCCATGCGTACGCCGTACGAGATCAGCGACGAGGAGTACGCGGCGAAGATCGAGGCCGTGGGCGAGGTGGACGTGCTGTGCACCCACATCCCGCCGGAGGTGCCGGAACTCGTCTACGACACCGTCGCCCGCCGCTTCGAGCGGGGCAGCCGGGCGCTGCTGGACGCCATCCGCCGCACCCGGCCCCGCTACGCGCTCTTCGGGCACGTCCACCAGCCGCTCGCCCGCCGGATGCGGGTCGGCGCGACCGAGTGCGTGAACGTGGGCCACTTCGCGGGCAGCGGGAAGCCGTGGGCGCTGGAGTGGTGACCGGGCGACGACCCGACGCCGTCCGGACGGTGTCCTGACTCCGGGTGACGGCGGCAGGTCGGGCGCGCGGTAGCCTTCACGCTGCACACACGTGCGCGGCGGCTGGCGCACGGTGTCCTCTTCTCTACCTTTACCGGCCCGCATCTGGAGGAGCCACGGCGATGGCGGAACACACCAGCTCGAGCATCACGATCGAGGCGGCACCGGCTGAGGTCATGGCGGTGATCGCCGACTTCGCCCGCTACCCGGACTGGACCGGAGAGGTGAAGCAGGCGGAGGTCCTCGGGACCGACGGGCAGGGCCGCGCCGAGCAGGTCCGCCTGGTCATGGACGCCGGCGCCATCAAGGACGACCAGGTCCTCGGCTACACCTGGACCGGCGAGCACGAGGTGTCCTGGACGCTGGTGAAGTCCCAGATGCTGCGCCAGCTCGACGGCTCCTACCTCCTCGAGCCGGCCGGCGCGGGCGCGACCGAGGTCACCTACCGGCTGACCGTGGACGTCAAGATCCCCATGCTGGGCATGATCAAGCGCAAGGCCGAGAAGGTCATCATCGACCGCGCGCTGGCCGGCCTGAAGAAGCGGGTGGAGTCGGGAGAGGCCGGCTTCGAGGCGCCCGAGAAGTAGCGCCGGCCGCAAGACCCGGGAGCCGGCGGGTCCGGGGGCGGGGCGAGGAGGTCGGGGGCTGCCCCGACCTCCGTTACGGTTCACCCTCATGCGCACCATCCTGATCACCGGCCCTGGCGGCAGCGGACGCACCACCGTGGCGGCCGCCACCGCGCGGCGCGCCGCAGCGGAAGGCACCCGCACCCTCGTCCTGAGCGCCGACCGCACCGACACCCTCGGCGCGGCGCTCGGAGTGCGCACCGGGCCGAGCCCCGTCCCGGTCGCCCCGCGCCTCACCGCCTGGCGTCCCGACGCCGGCGCCGGCTTCCGGGACGACCTCGCCGGTTTCCAGGACCGCGCCTCCACCGTCCTCGACCTGCTCGGAGCCTCCCGGCTCGACCCGGAGGAGGTGACCCCCCTCCCCGGCGCCGAGGAGCTGACCCTGCTGCGCGCGCTGCGGGACGCCGCCCTCGCCGACGGCGGTGAGCTGCACGAACTCCTCGTCGTCGACCTGCCGCCCGTCTCGCAGGCCCTCGCCCTGCTGGCTCTCCCGGAAGAGCTGCGCCGCTATCTGCGCCGGCTGCTCCCGCCGGAACGACAGGCCGCCCGCGCCCTGCGCCCGATGCTCGGCCGTCTCGCCGGGGTGCCGATGCCCGCCGAGTGGCTGTACGAGACGACCGCCCGCTGGGACATGGAGCTGGCCGCCGTCGAGGCCGTCCTCGCCGACCCCGGCACCGCCGTACGCCTGGTCGCCGAGCCGGGACCGGCCGGCGCCGACGCCGTCCGCGACGCCCGCCTCGGCCTCGCCCTGCGCGCCCTGCCCGTCGAGTCGCTCGTCGCCAACCGCGTCCTGCCGGAGGCGGCGGCCGACGAGGGCCTGCTCGGCCGCCTCGTCACCCAGCAGCGCAAGTCCCTGGGGGAGTGGGGCGAGGCGGCCCGCCCTGTCGCCCACCTCGGCCACGACCCCCGCGGCGCCGACGACCTCGCGTCGCTCGCCGTGCCCGCCGTCAACCCGGCGACCTCCCCGGTCGGGTGGCCCGTGGCCGACCGGCTCGCCGAGGACGGCGTGCTCGTCTGGCACCTCCCGCTGCCCGGCGCCATACGCGACGAGCTCGACCTCATCCGGCGCGGCGACGAACTCGTCGTCACCGCCGGGCCGTTCCGTCGTATCGTCGCGCTGCCCTCCGTGCTGCGCCGCTGCACCGTCGACGGCGCCGCGCTGCGCGACGGCGAGCTGTGCGTGCGGTTCGCGCCGGATCCCGGGCTGTGGCCGCGCACCCACTGAACGAGGTTCCGCCGTTCGGGTAACGTCGTAGGGACGAGCCGTCATCAGGCGTCGTCGACCAGGAGTCATCAGGAGTCCGCCATGAGCGAAGAGCGCCCCACGCCCGACGCCGCCGGGGAGCCCGCCGGGTCGGGCTTCGACGAGCAGCCCCGCGCGACCGACGCCGACGCCTGGGCCACCGCCGCCGCCGAGGACCTGGCGGCGGAGAAGGCCCGCCGCCGCGCCCAGGACGACCGGTTGCCCCCGGGCTCGGCCGCCGAGGAACTGCGCAAGCTCGTGGACGCCGTCGGCGACAAGCTGTCCTCGCTCCAGTCCCCGCTGCTCGGGGCGGTCGCCGGACCGGCCGCCCAGCAGGTGGTCCGCCAGGTCGTGGAGCAGGCCAAGGCCGCCGTGGAGCCCGTCATCGAGCGCAACCCGGACGTCTTCGACCACCTCGCGGCCGCAGGTACCGAACTCCTCGCCGCCTACCGCTCCGCCGTCCAGACCCAGGAACAACGCTGGACGACGGGGGCGAAGGACCCGGGGAAGCCCCCGCGCGATCAAGGTCGTGACGGCGACGGCACCGGTCCCGGCCAGCGCATCGACTTGGACTGAAGCCCTCCGGGGGCAGGGCCTCGGGTACGGTTGGCCGTAGCGGGGCTCGACCGGAACTGAGGGATTCATGGGACTCACCATCGGCGTCGACATCGGCGGCACGAAGATCGCGGCCGGCGTGGTCGACGAGGAAGGCAACATCCTCTCGACCCACAAGGTGCCGACCCCGGGCACGCCCGAGGGCATCGTGGACGCCATCGCCTCCGCCGTGGAGGGCGCGCGTGCCGGGCACGACATCGTCGGTGTCGGCATCGGCGCCGCCGGCTATGTCAACCGCCAGCGCTCGACGGTCTACTTCGCGCCCAACATCGACTGGCGCCAGGAGCCGCTCAAGGACGAGGTCGAGGCCCGCGTCGGTCTCCCCGTCGTGGTGGAGAACGACGCCAACGCCGCGGCGTGGGGCGAGTACAAGTTCGGCGCGGGCAAGGGCCACCGCAACGTCATCTGCATCACCCTCGGCACCGGCCTCGGCGGCGGCATCATCATCGGCAACAAGCTGCGCCGCGGTCACTTCGGCGTCGCGGCCGAGTTCGGCCACATCCGCATGGTGCCGGACGGTCTGCTGTGCGGCTGCGGCTCGCAGGGCTGCTGGGAGCAGTACGCCTCCGGCCGCGCCCTCGTGCGCTACGCCAAGCAGCGCGCCAACGCGACCCCCGAGAACGCCGAGATCCTGCTGTCGTTGGGCGACGGCAACCCCGACGGCATCGAGGGCAAGCACATCTCCATGGCCGCCCGCCAGGGCGACCCGGTCGCGGTCGACTCCTACCGCGAGCTCGCCCGCTGGGCCGGCGCGGGCCTCGCCGACCTCGCCTCCCTCTTCGACCCGTCCGCCTTCATCGTCGGCGGCGGTCTCTCCGACGAGGGTGAGCTGGTCCTCGACCCGATCCGGAAGTCCTACAAGCGCTGGCTGGTCGGCGGCAACTGGCGTCCGGTGGCCGATGTCATCGCCGCCCAGCTGGGCAACAAGGCGGGCCTGGTGGGAGCGGCGGACCTGGCGAGAGAGCCCGACCCGATCATGTAGTCGTGGTGCTGGTGCTGGTGCTGGTGCTGGTGCTGGTGCTGGTGCTGGTGCTGGTGCTGGTGCTGGTGCTGCTGCTGGGACCGCTCGTCCTGCTCGTACGGCTGGTCGTACTGCTCCTGGTACCGCCACGGCCGGTCGTTACGGCACATGGCGTCAACACGGGGGCCGCTCGCGGCCCCCGTTCGCTTTTCCGGACGTAGGGGACGGGGCGGCGTATCTTGATCGCTATGCCGACGACCTCGCCGCTACCCAACTCCCGCACCGAGCCCGACGGTTCGGCCGTCATCCGGGTCCTCAGCTACAACATCCGCTCCATGCGGGACGACACCGAGGCCCTCGCCCGGGTCATCACCGCCTGCGCCCCCGACCTGACCCTGGTCCAGGAGGCCCCCCGCTTCTTCCGCTGGCGCAAGAAGCTCGCCCGACTCGCGGCCGCCTCCGGCCAGGTGATCCTCACCGGCGGCGGCACGGCGGCCGGCCCGGCCGTCCTGTGCTCGCTGCGGGCGACCGTCGAACGCGCCGAGGACGTCCTGCTGCCGCTCACCCCCGGTGAGCACCGCCGGGGCCTCGCGACCGCCGTGGTCCGCTTCGCCGGTGCCCGGCTCGGCGTGGCCGGCTGCCACCTCGGCCTGACGGCCGCCGAGCGCTACGAGCAGGCGGGCATGCTGCTCGACCGTCTCGCCGGGATGGGCGTGGAGCACACGGTCGCGGGCGGCGACATCAACGAGAGCCCCGGCGGCCGCACCTTCGGCCGCCTGGCCACCGCGCTCCAGGACTGCCGCGCCGCCGCCCCCTGGGGCGCCGAGGACAGCTTCCCGTCCACCGGGCCGAACCGCCGCATCGACGGGATCTTCGTGACGAAGGGCGTGGAGGTGCTGGGCTGCGGTGTGCCGATCGGGCTTCCCGGAGTCACCGGGAGCGACCTGAGGGCGGCCACGGACCACCTTCCGGTCCTCGCCGCCCTCAGGATCCCCGCGGACAGGCCCTAGACGACCGCTCCCCGTCCCGGATCCCCGTCCTCCTCGTCGTCCGTGCGCATCCGCATCACCAGCGTGGCGAAGCCGCCGAGGAAGCCGCCGATGCCGACGGTCGACAGCCACCAGGTCATCTCCCAGCCCAGCAGCACCGCGAGCAGGAGCAGCAACGGCCCGCCGATCACCCCTAGCCAGGCGAACTTGGCCGTGGTGTCGGCGGCGGGCAGCGGCGGCGGCTCCGGCGGGACGAAGTGACCCTCGTCGTCCCCGTCGAAGTCCTCCTCCGCGGCCTCGGGCGCCGTGTAGTCGCGCGGGCCGACACCGGGCGCGAAGGCGATCGAGCCGCCCAGCGGCTTGGCCGGTTCCTTCTCCTCGCCGGGCTCCTTGACGGGCTCTTCGGCGGAGTCCTTCGCGGGTTCCTGGTCGGATTCTGCCCCGGACTCCTCGTCGTTCGTCCCGACCTCGAGCAGCGCCAGGTCCTCGATCGACTTGAACGGCTTGGAGCCCGGCGGGTCCGCCGGCTCCTCGCCGTATCCCGCGACGATCGCCGCCCACGCGGCGGCCTCGTCGAAGGGCACGCTCTGCTCCTCCGACGCGCGGCCCTCCGGGCCGTCCCGCTCGTCCCGGTTCTCCCGGTCCTCACGGTCGGAGTCGTGCTCAGCCACCTACGGCCGTCCCTTCCTTGCCGACACTGGGCGCGATCCGGGCGATGAACGCGTAGCTCTCCTCGAAGATCCGGTCCGCATCGTGGTCCAACGTTGCCACGTGGTAGCTCTGTTCCAGCAGGATCTCGGTCACGTCGGCCGACGACACCCGGCCGAGGACCCGGGCCGAGTCGGCGGCCGGTACGACATGGTCCTGGACGCTGTGCAGAAGCAGCAGCGGCTGGGTGACCTGCGGCAGTTCGCCGTCGACCATCCGCAGGAAGGTGCGCAGGGAGTGCGCCGAGTGCAGCGGCACCCGGTCGTACCCGCTCTCCAGCACGCCCTCCTTCGCGATGTCGCTGGTGATCCCCTTCGTCGTCCGGACGAGATGCCGGGCCACCGGAAGGGCGTACGCGGACAGGCCGTGCACCCTGTTCGCCGGGTTGACGACGATGACGCCCTCCACCCGCTCCCCGTGCTTCGCGGCGAGCCGCAGGGCCAGTGCGCCGCCCATCGACAGACCGGCCACGAACACCCGCGAGCACCGGTCGCGCAGGGCGCGCAGCTCGCGGTCCACCTCCGCGTACCAGTCCGGCCAGCCGGTCAGCGCCATGTCCTCCCAGCGCGTGCCGTGTCCCGGCAGCAGCGGCAGCGAGACGGTCAGGCCCTGTCCGGCCAGGTACCGCGCCCAGGGGCGCAGCGACTGCGGGGAACCGGTGAAGCCGTGACAGAGGAGCACCCCGACCTCTCCGCCCTCATGGCGGTACGGCTCGGCTCCAGGAAGGACCGGCACCTCGGTCTCCTGTCTTCGTCTGTTCTTCGTGGGAGGGACGTGTCCTTCACCGTACGCGACCGCACTGACACCGACCAGGGTCGTCGGAGCCTTTGCGGCCACTCCGGGTTAAGGTCTGAGCGACACAAACAGGAGGCACTCGCTTGTTGTACGGCGCGATGAAGGTCGCTATCGGGGGACCGCTGAAGGTCACCTTCAGGCCCTGGGTGGAAGGCCTCGAGAACATTCCCGCCGAGGGCCCCGCGATCCTGGCGAGCAACCACCTGTCCTTCTCGGACTCGTTCTTCCTGCCCGCGGTCCTCGACCGCAAGGTGACCTTCATCGCGAAGGCCGAGTACTTCACCACGCCCGGTGTGAAGGGCCGGCTGACGGCGGCCTTCTTCAAGGGCGTCGGCCAGCTCCCGGTGGACCGCTCCGGCGGTCGCGGGGCCGGCGAGGCGGCGATCCGCAGCGGCGTGGAGGTGCTCGAGCGGGGCGAGCTGTTCGGCATCTACCCGGAGGGCACGCGGTCGCCCGACGGCCGGCTCTACCGTGGCAAGCCGGGCGGCCTCGCGCGCGTGGCGCTCGCCACCGGCGCGCCCGTGATCCCGGTCGCGATGATCGACACCGAGAAGATCCAGCCGCCCGGGAAGGTGCTGCCGAAGATCATGCGGCCCGGTATACGCATCGGCAAGCCGCTGGACTTCGCCCGGTACCAGGGCATGGATCACGACCGCTTCGTGCTGCGCGCCGTGACCGACGAGGTCATGTACGAGATCATGAAGCTCTCCGGCCAGGAGTACGTCGACATCTACGCGACTGCCGCCAAGCGGCAGATCACGGAGGCGGCGAAGGCCGAGAGGGAGGCGGAGAGGGCCGCGAAGGCGGCGCTCGCGCAGGCCGAGAAGGACCAGGCCAAGAAGGACAAAGAGCAGTAGTCCGGCGGTCGGTGGGCGGCAGTCGGTAGTCGGGGCCCGGGGGCGGGGGACGGATGGCCAGGCGCGAGAGAGTCATGAGAATGTCGGTCGAGCTGCCGCTGTGGCGTGCGCTCGCCGGCTACCGGGTGCTCACCATGCTGTACGCGGTGGGCTTCTTCGCCACCGCCTACGACGGGTTCGTCCGGCCCTGGGTCGCCGTCGGCTACTACTTCGTCCTGTTCGTCTGGACCGTGGCCACCCTGCCCAAGGTCGCGAGCGCGGCGAGCTGCACCAAGCGATTCCTCGCCGCCGACCTCACCATCGCGCTCACCGGCATCCTGCTCACCACCGTGGCCGACACCCACGAGCGCATCCAGTCGGGCGGCCCGACCCTGCCGTCGATATGGACCGCCGGCTCCGTCCTGGCCTTCGCGATCAAGGGCGGCTGGCGCTGGGCGGCCTTCGCGTCCACGGCTGTGGCGGTCGCCAACCTGGTCGAGCGCGGTACCCCGGCCCGCGACACCATCCACAACGTGATCCTCGTCTGGGTCGCCTCCATCGCCATCGGCTACGTCGTCGAGGTCGCCCGCGCCTCCGAACGCACCCTGGCCCGCGCGCTGGAGATCGAGGCCGCGACCCGGGAGCGGGAGCGGCTGGCCCGGGACATCCACGACGGCGTGCTCCAGGTGCTGGCCATGGTGCAGCGACGTGGCGCGGTGCTCGGCGGTGAGGCGGCCGAACTGGGCCGGATGGCCGGGGAACAGGAGGTCGCGCTGCGCACCCTGGTCGCCGGCGGCCTGGTGCCCGTCTCGCGGGTGTCGCAGGACGCGGCCGAGGGCGCCGTCGTGCGGGTGGTGGAGGAGCCGGCCGAGCAGACCGGTCCGGTCGACCTGCGCTCGCTGCTCGCCCCCTTCGCCGCCGCCCGCGTCAACCTCGCCGAGCCGGGCGCCCCGGTGATGCTGCCCGCGCCCGCCGCGAAGGAGCTGGCCGCGGCGGTCGGGGCCGCCCTGGACAACGTACGCAGACACGCCGGGGCGGACGCCCGGGCCTGGATCCTGGTGGAGGACGAGCCCGACGAGGTGATCATCACCGTGCGGGACGACGGGCCCGGCATCCCCGAGGGGCGGCTCGCGCAGGCGGAGGGCGAGGGGCGGCTCGGGGTCGCCCAGTCGATCCGGGGCCGGTTGCGTGACCTCGGCGGCAGCGCCGAGCTGATCTCCACCCCGGGGCAGGGCACGGAGGTCGAACTGACGGTGCCGAAGGAGAAGAACGTGCGGCGGGGGAAGGCGGAGCAGCGATGAGCGGTCAGCAGGATCCGATCAGGGTCATGGTGGTCGACGACCACCCCATGTGGCGCGACGCCGTCGCCCGGGACCTCGCCGAGGCCGGCCTCGACGTGGTCGCCACCGCGGGCGACGGAGAGCAGGCCGTGCGCCGGGCCAAGGCCACCACGCCCGATGTGCTGGTGCTGGACCTGAACCTGCCGGCCAAGCCCGGCGTCCAGGTCTGCAAGGAGGTCGTCGCGGCGAACCCGGCCCTGCGGGTCCTCGTACTGTCGGCGAGCGGTGAGCACGCCGACGTGCTGGAGGCGGTGAAGTCCGGCGCGACCGGCTATCTGCTGAAGTCGGCGTCCACGGAGGAACTGCTGGACGCGGTGCGCCGCACGGCCGTCGGCGACCCGGTGTTCACCCCGGGCCTGGCCGGGCTGGTCCTCGGCGAGTACCGCCGGCTGGCCTCGGACCCCGGCCCCGCCGCGGGCGGCGGCGACGAACCGAACGCGCCCCGGCTGACGGACCGGGAGACCGAGGTGCTGCGGCTGGTGGCCAAGGGCCTGAGCTACAAGCAGATCGCCGAACGCCTCGTCATCTCCCACCGTACGGTCCAGAACCACGTCCAGAACACCCTCGGCAAGCTCCAGCTCCACAACCGGGTGGAACTGGTCCGGTACGCGATAGAGCGCGGCCTCGACGACGAGTGAGCGCGCCGCGGCCAATCCCCGGACGATTCACCGGAATTGGACCTGCAAAGGCATACCTGTGTGACCTGGATCACCATTACCGTGACCCTCGTCGGCCAACCGCGGCGAAGGGACACTTCCATGCGCGTCGGAGTACTGACCGGGGGCGGGGACTGCCCCGGCCTCAACGCCGTCATCCGGGCCGTCGTCCGCAAGGGCGTCCAGGAGTACGGCCATGAGTTCGTCGGATTCCGCGACGGCTGGCGGGGCCCCCTGGAAGGGAGGTCGATCCGCCTGGGCATCCCCGTCGTGCGCGGCATCCTGCCCCGCGGCGGCACGATCCTCGGCTCCTCGCGGACCAACCCCCTCAAGGAGGAGGACGGCATCCGCCGGATCAAGGACACCCTCGCCCGGCAGCGGGTCGGAGCCCTCGTCACCATCGGCGGCGAGGACACCCTCGGGGTGGCGGCCCGGCTCTCCGACGAGTACGGGGTGCCCTGCGTGGGCGTCCCGAAGACCATAGACAACGACCTGTCCGCCACCGACTACACCTTCGGCTTCGACACCGCCGTGGGCATCGCGACCGAGGCCATCGACCGGCTGCACACCACCGCCGAGTCCCATATGCGCGTCCTCGTCGTCGAGGTGATGGGCCGTCACGCCGGCTGGATCGCCCTGCACTCGGGCCTGGCCGGCGGCGCCAACGTCATCCTCATCCCCGAGCAGCGCTTCGACATCGAGCAGGTCTGCGCCTGGGTGACCTCCCGCTTCCGGGCGTCGTACGCCCCGATCGTGGTCGTCGCCGAGGGGGCGATGCCCAGGGACGGCGACGCGGTGCTGAAGGACGGGTCGCTGGACCCCTTCGGGCACGTCCGGCTGTCCGGCGTCGGCGAGTGGCTCGCCAAGGAGATCGAACGGCGGACGGGGAAGGAGTCCCGCACCACGGTCCTCGGCCACGTCCAGCGCGGCGGCACGCCGAGCGCCTTCGACCGCTGGCTCGCCACGCGCTTCGGCCTGCACGCCGTCGACGCCGTCCACGAGGGCGACTTCGGCACGATGGTCGCCCTGCGCGGCACGGACATCGTCCGCGTACCCATCGCCGAGGCCACCGCGAAACTGAAGACGGTGGACCCGAAGCTGTACGCGGAGGCCGGCGTGTTCTTCGGCTGACGGACCGCTGACGGACCCTTGACGGACCGCTAACGGGCCGGCCGCGGTTCGGCGCCCACCCGGGCCACCAACTCCCGCACCACGGCAGCCCCGTTCAGCGTCAGCACCGACTCGGGATGGAACTGGACCCCGGCGACCGCGTTCATGGGTGCGCCTTCGGCGCGCCCCGGCCCGCGCAGCGCGTGCACCTCGCCGTTCGCGGCCCGGCTCACCTCCACGCCGTGCGCGGCCAGCTCCCGCAGCGCCTCGTCGTCGCACAGCGCCACGAAGCTGTTGTAGAACCCGACGGTCTCCGCCCGCCCGAACAGGTCCACGGTCGTCTGCGCCCCCTGGTAGGGCACCTGCTTGCGCACGATGTCCAGCCCCAGCTCCGCCGCGATCAGCTCGTGCCCGAGGCAGACCCCGAGGACACCGTGCCGGTGCTCCCTGATCACCCGCGCGGTCAGCCCCCGCAGCAACCGCATCTTCGGGTCGGTCAGGTCGGACGGGTCGCCGGGGCCGGGGCCCAGCACGACCGGCCCCTCGTGCGCGAGCACCGACTCCGTCAGCCCGGGTTCGTCGTAGCGCCGGACGCTCACCTCGAGACCGCTGGAACGCAGCACATGCGCGAGCATCGCGGTGAAGGTGTCCTCGCCGTCGACGACGAGCGCGTGCCCGGTCAGCTCCTGCGTCCGCTCCTGCATCCGCAGCCAGAACGGCGCCAGCGAGGCCCGGCGGCCGTCCAGCGCCGCCCGCACCCGGGGGTCGTCGGCCAGCCGGGGCCGCGCGCCGTCCGTCCGTGGCCTGCCCGGCCGGACGCCGAGCGCGGCCAGCACACCCGCCGCCTTCGCGTGCGTCTCCGCGACCTCGCCCGCCGGATCCGAGCCGCGCACGAGGGTGGCGCCCACCGGCACCCGCAGCCGCCCGGCCGCGTCGATGTCGGCGGTGCGGATGAGGATGGGGGAGTCGAGGGTCTGCGCCCCGCCCGGGTCCCGGCCCAGCAGCGCCAGCGCGCCGGCGTAGTAGCCCCGCCCGACCCCGTCCGGCCCGAGAGGCTCGTACCGCTCGATGACCCGGCAGGCGTTCTGCACGGGCGAGCCGGTGACGGTCGCCGCGAACATGGTCTCCTTCAGCACCTCCCGCACATCCAGCGAGGACCTGCCGCGCAGCTCGTACTCCGTGTGCGCGAGATGCGCCATCTCCTTCAGCCGGGGGCCGATCACCACCCCGCCCATGTCGCCGACGGTGCACATCATCTTGAGCTCCTCGTCGACGACCATCGACAGCTCCTCGATCTCCTTGCCGTCGGCGAGGAAGTCCAGCAGCCGCTCGGGCGTCGGACCCTGCGCCGGATACCGGTACGTCCCGCTGATCGGGTTCATCACGACCGTGCCGCCGGACATCCGCACGTGCACCTCGGGGCTGGCTCCCACCAGCGTCCGGTCCCCGGTGTGCACGACGAACGTCCAGTAGGCGCCCCGCTCGCCTTCGAGAAGCCGCCGGAACAGGGCCAGCGCGTCGGCCCGGCCGAACCCCGGGATCCGCCCCCGGTAGGTCCGCCGGATCACGAAGTTGGCACCCTCGCCCCGGCCGATCTCGTCCCGCAGCACCCGCCCGACGATCTGCGCGTACTCCTCGTCGGCCACGTCGAAGCCGCCGTCCTCGACCCGCACGTCCCTGGCCGGGAGCCGGTCCAGGACATCCGTCAGCGGCAGGACGTGACGCTCCTCGGGAACCAGCACCGCCAGCGGAGTGCCGTCGTCGCGGACGTCGAAACCGCGTTCGCGGATCTGCCGGAACGGGACGAGCGCCAGGCACTCCTCGGGCAGGTCGGCGAGCCGGTCGTAGGTGGCGACCGGGCCGAGCAGTACCTCCACCGTGTCCGCGTCATGGCCGGGAGTGCGGCGGCGGAGCAGGGCGAACGGGCGGTCGTCGTGGAGCAGCTGTGCCAGGTCCATGGGTTCCTCTTCCGTCGATCTCGATCTCGATCGATGTCGGTATCGGTGAGGAACGGCCCCGGACACGCCGAAGGCCGCCCCTCGGGCGGCCTTCGCGAAGTCTTGCGTACGCGCAGTTCAGTGGGCCGCCGGATGAGCGGTCCACCACCAGTTCTGGGTCGAAAGCGCGAACATGCGACGCACCCTACCCCACGCGCACCTGAGCACAGGGGCGTCTCACCTGTCGAGCCGGGCGAAAACGACTCGACACGACCCCGTAATGTTGAGGGCGTGACCGTGAACGCTAAGACCAGCGCCAGCGCTGGCAACACCTGGCGAGACCTGCCCGCGGCGCAGCAGCCCGAGTACCCCGACACCGAGGCTCTGCGCGCAGTGATCGCGGAACTCGAGTCGTATCCGCCGCTCGTCTTCGCGGGCGAGTGCGACCAGCTGCGTGCCCGGATGGCGGCCGTCGCCAAGGGAGAGGCGTTCCTTCTCCAGGGCGGCGACTGCGCCGAGGCGTTCGACGGGGTCTCCGCCGATCAGATCCGCAACAAGCTCAAGACGCTGCTCCAGATGGGCGCCGTGCTCACGTACGCGGCCTCGGTGCCGGTCGTCAAGGTCGGCCGGATCGCCGGCCAGTACTCCAAGCCGCGTTCCAAGGGCACCGAGACCCGCGACGGCGTGACCCTGCCGACGTACCGCGGCGACTCGGTGAACGGCTTCGACTTCGACGAGGCGTCCCGTATCCCGGACCCCGAGCGCCTGAAGCGGATGTACAACGCCTCCGCCTCCACGCTCAACCTGGTGCGTGCCTTCACCACCGGCGGCTACGCCGACCTGCGCCAGGTGCACGCCTGGAACCAGGACTTCGTGAAGCAGTCCCCGTCCGGTCAGCGCTACGAGCAGCTCGCCCGCGAGATCGACAACGCGCTGAACTTCATGCACGCCTGCGGGGCCGACCCGGAGGAGTTCAAGACCGTCGAGTTCTTCTCCTCGCACGAGGCGCTGCTGCTCGACTACGAGTCCGCCCTGACCAGGGTCGACTCCCGCACCGGGCGGCTGTACGACGTCTCGGCGCACATGGTGTGGATCGGTGAGCGCACCCGGCAGCTGGACCACGCGCACATCGAGTTCGCCTCGAAGATCCGCAACCCGATCGGCATCAAGCTCGGCCCGACGACCACGGCCGAGGAGGCGCTGCAGTACATCGAGCGCCTCGACCCCGACCGCGAGCCGGGCCGGCTGACCTTCATCGTCCGCATGGGCGCCGACAAGGTCCGCGACAAGCTGCCCGAGCTGGTCGAGAAGGTCAGCGCCTCGGGTGCGACCGTCGCCTGGATCACCGACCCGATGCACGGCAACACCTACGAGGCGGCCTCGGGTCACAAGACCCGCCGGTTCGACGACGTGCTCGACGAGGTCAAGGGCTTCTTCGAGGTCCACAAGGCGCTCGGCACCCACCCGGGCGGCATCCACGTGGAGCTGACCGGTGACGATGTCACCGAGTGCGTGGGCGGCGGCGACGAGATCTTCGTCGACGACCTGCACCAGCGCTACGAGACGGCCTGTGACCCCCGCCTGAACCGCAGCCAGTCCCTGGACCTGGCCTTCCTCGTGGCGGAGATGTACCGGGACCAGTGACCTTCGGTCATGGAGTGGGGCGCGGAACACATACGATCCGCGCCCCACTCCACTTTTGTGTCAGCCGACCGCCGGGTAAGGTTAGGTTAGCCTTATTGATCTCGGCAGGAGGTGAATCCGCGTGTTCGTATGCAGCTGCTTCGGCGTGACCGAGGCGCAGGTCCAGCAGCACGCGGACAACGGAGCCTGTACCCCCCGCCAGATCGCCTCCGCCTGCAAGGCGGGCACGGACTGCGGGTCGTGCGTCCGTCGCATCCAGGCGATCCTCGGCCGGGGCGCCTGTCCGCGCCGTGACCTCGCCGACCAGGGCAGGCCGGTCCTCGCCGGAGTCGGGGAGTTCGAAGAGCTCGAGGAAGCCGCCTAGCCAGGGGCTCAGCTCTCCGGCTGCTCGATCAGCTGCGCGAGGTACAGCGCCTCACCGAGCTTCTCCACCAGTTCGAGCTGCGTGTCGAGGTAGTCGATGTGGTGCTCCTCGTCCTCGAGGATCGACTCGAAGATGTTCGCGGACGTGATGTCACCCTTTTCGCGCATCACCTTGATTCCGCGCTTCAGCCGGTCGATCGCCTCGACCTCGACCTGACGGTCGGCCTCGAACATCTCCTTGACCGTCTGCCCGACCCGCACGTGGAAGAGCCGCTGGTAGTTCGGCAGCCCGTCCAGGAACAGGATCCGGTCGGTGAGCACCTCGGCGTGCTTCATCTCGTCGAACGACTCGTGCCGGGTGTACTTGGCGAGCTTCGTCCAGCCGAAGTTCTCCTGCATCTTGGCGTGGAGGAAGTACTGGTTGATCGCGGTGAGCTCGCCGGTGAGCTGCTCGTTGAGGAACTCGATGACCTCGGGGTCGCCCTGCATCGCAGAGGCTCCTTCCACGTGGGGAATCGGGGTGAGGAACGGGGAGGCTGCCGCCGCATGATTGCATCGGCGTCGAAGATCGTCCAGTAAGTGCGTACTTAGTAAGTTAGTGCATGCTTAGTAGCAGTTGCCCGATTCGGGATATGCCCGGTCATGGCTGGTCATGTGCACCGTCCGGGGTCTGTCAGGATGGAGTCATGGGTCAGCCGGTGGAGCGCGAATCTGGAGAAGAAGCAGTGTCCGAGCTTCCGCCGGGGCAGCGACTTCAGCGGGGATGGCCCGTCACGCACTACGGTCCGGTGCCCAAGTTCCGGCCCGAGCGCTGGGAGTTCAGGGTCTTCGGCGCCACCGCCGACGGCGAGAAGCGCTGCTGGAACCACGAGCAGTTCACGGCCCTTCCGTACGCGTCCGTCGTGGCCGATCTGCACTGCGTGACGAAGTTCAGCATGCTCGGCGCCGAGTGGGGCGGGATCCAGGCCCGCACCATCCTGGAGAGCGCTCCGCCCGCCCCGAACGTCACCCATGTGATGGTGTGGGCCGAGTACGGCTTCAGCTCGAACCTGCGCCTGGCCGACTTCGCCGCCGAGCGCACGATCTTCGCCACCCACAAGGACGGCGAGCTGCTCACCGCCGAGCACGGCTTTCCGCTGCGGCTGGTCGTTCCGCATCTCTACGCCTGGAAGGGCCCCAAGTGGGTCCGCGGCGTCGAGTACATGACCGCCGACCGCCGTGGCTTCTGGGAGGAGCGCGGCTACCACAACCTCGGCGACCCGTGGAAGGAACAGCGCTACTCGTACCAGGAGGGGCCGGGGGACGGCCCGGAACTCTGACCTCCCCGGTGCGGCGTCAGCCGCGCCGGGCTCTCGTCAGCCGTCCCGCAGCTTCTTCAGCCGCTCCACGTCCGCCGCGTGCCCTTCCTTGCCGCCGGGCGTCTCGATGATCAGCGGTACGCCCGCGGTGGCGGGGTGGGTCATCAGTGCCCGGAACGGGTCTTCCCCGATGTGACCGGCGCCGATGTTCTCGTGCCGGTCCTTGTGGGCGCCGACCACGTCCTTGGAGTCATTGGCGTGGATCAGCTTCAGCCGGCCCTCGCCGACCGTGTCCACCAGCAGATCGAGGGTCTGGTGCATACCGGCCGGGCCGGTCAGATCGTGCCCTGCCGCGAAGATGTGGCAGGTGTCGAGGCAGACGCCCAGCTTGGGATGGGCGTCCAGCGCCTCGAAGTACGGCCCGAAGTCCCAGGTCCGGGAGCAGAGCGAGGCGCCCTGGCCGGCGGTGGACTCGAGCAGCAGGAACGGGTCGTCGTCGTGGGTCAGCTCGTCCAGCAGCGGCAGCAGGTACTCCCGCACCTGCTTCAGCGCCACCGACCGGTCCCGCCCGCCCGTCGCGCTTCCCGTGTGCACGACCACGCCCAGCGCGCCGATCTCCCGCCCGCGGCGCAGCGAGTGCCGCATCGACTCCACCGACCGCTCGGCCGTCGCCTCGGTGTGCGAGCCGAAGTTGATCAGGTAGGGCGCGTGTACGTAGGCCGGGACCGACTGCGCCGCGCACGCCTCCCGGAAGGCCTCGTCCTGTCGCGGGTTGCCGACCGGAGTGGCCCAGCCGCGCGGGTTGGCGACGAAGACCTGGACCGTCTCGGCGGCGAGGTCGTGCGCGTACGACATGCCCACGTCGTGCAGACCGCCGGCCACGGGGACGTGACCGCCGATGGGGTTGCGGGCGGGGAGGGGGGCTGGAGAACTCACCCGTTCAGGGTGTCATGCCCCGCGCACCGCCCGGTCAGCGGATGGTGATCGTGATCGTCGATCCCTTGGGCGCCGTGTCGCCGCCGTCCACGGACTGGCTCTTCACGGTGTCGCCGAACAGTCCGAGCAGCCCCCGGTCCTCTTCGACCTCGAACCCGGACTGCTTCAGGAGCGACTTGGCGTCGTCGACGCTCGCGCCGACCACGTCCGGGACCTCGACCATCTCCGGCCCCTTGGACACCGTCAGCGTCACCGTGTCGCCCTCGGCGGCCTCGCTGCCCTCCTCCGGGGTCTGTGTCGCGACCAGGCCCTTGTCGAACTCGGAGTTGACCTGCCCGGTGGCGACCTTCACCTTCAGGCCGGCCTCCTGCAGTTCGGCCCTGGCGTCGTTCAGGGCATCGCCGGTGACGTCCGGGATGTCGATCGGGGCGCCCTTGCTGACCACGATCGACACCGCGCTTCCCGCGCGGCGCTTCGTGCCCGCCTCCGGGTCGGTGCTGATCACGAAGCCCTTGACGACGTCCTCGCTGAACTCCTGGGTGACGAGCCCAGGCTCCAGTCCGTCCGTCTTCAGCAGCTCCTCGGCCTTGTCCAGCCGGGAGCCCGTCACATCCGGCACCTTCACGATCTCCGGGCCGTCGGAGACGGTGAGCGTCACGGAGTCGTGCTTGCGGATCCGGGCGCCCGGGTCGGGGTCGGTGTCCATGACGGTGCCGCGCTTCACGGTGTCGCTGTGCTGGTGCCGCACCTTGCCGACCTCGAGGCCGGCGGCCTCCAGCCGTGTCCTGGCCTCCGCCTCCTTCTGCGTGAGCACCGCGGGGACCTTGGTGAACTGGCCGGAGTTGATGTACCAGACACCGGCGCCCACGCCGAACACCAGCAGGACGGCGGCGACGAGCGCGAGCACTCCGCGCCGGGGCCGTGCGGTACGGCGCCGGGGCGGCAGGGGCGGCCCGCTCTGGAAGCGAGAGGTGCGGTTGAGCGGGTCCTCGCCGTCGGCGGGGTCGTCGTCGTTGACGGGCAGCGGACGGGGCACGGTGAGCGAGCGCGGGATCACGCTCGTCCGGTCCTCGGCGTTGTCGTGTCCGGCGGAGACGGCCTGCGGCGGCATCGCGTCCAGCTGGTCCACGCTGAGCGGAGCGCGCGCCTCCCGTACCAGCCCGAGCAGCGCGACGGCGTCGTACGGCCGGACGTCGGGGGTGCGGGCGGTGGCCGACGCCACGAGCTCGTCCAGCTCGAAGGGCATCCCGGGGACGAGGGCCGACGGCGGCGGAACGTCCTCGTGGAGGTGCTTGTAGAGCACGATCGCGGGGGAGTCGCCGTCGTGAGGTTTCTCACCGGTGAGCATCTCGTAGAGCACCACCCCGCACGCGTACACGTCGACGCGGGGGTCGGCGGCGCCGGGCTGCTCGATCTGTTCGGGGGCGAGATAGGCGACGGTGCCGAGCACGGCTCCCGTGGTGCTGGTCACGGTGTCGACGGACCGCACCAGCCCGAAGTCCGCGACCTTGACCCGCCCGTCGTCCCCTATGAGCACGTTCTCTGGCTTCATGTCCCGGTGCACGAACCCGGCCCGGTGCGCGGCGCCGAGCGCGGCCAGCACGGACTCCAGGATGTCGAGCGCGGCCCGCGGCTGGAGCGCCCCGCGCTCGCGCAGCACGTCGCGCAGCGTGCATCCGGCGATGTACTCCATGGCGAGATAGACGTACGACCCATCGGCACCCTGATCGAACACCTGAACGACATTCGGGTGGGCGAGCCGGGCGACCGACTTCGCCTCCCGGATGAACCGCTCGACGAAGGCCCCGTCGGCGGCGAGCGCCGGGTGCATCACCTTGAGCGCGAGCACACGGTCCAGGCGGGTGTCCACGGCCCGGTAGACCGTGGCCATCCCGCCGACCGCGATCCGCGCCTCTACGCGATACCGGCCGTCGAGCAACTGCCCGACCAGAGGGTCCTGAAGGGTCGTGTCCACGCAGGTGAGTGTACGAGCCGACGCTGACACCTCCGGCGGTTCCACCGCGATCGCAGCGCGACTGGAGCCGACCTGTGACGCAACCCACGAGTCCCGCGCCTCCCGTATCCGCAGACCGGACGGTGGCGCGGCGGCGGTCAGAACGCGGGGCGCTCGGGGTCCAGCACGGCCCGGCCCTCCACGGGCGAGGACGCCTCCGCGAAGTAGCGGGGCGGGATCCGCCCGGCCAGCCGGGCGAGCCTTCCGGCCTCGACGCCGGCCCGCATGGCCGACGCCATCCGCTCGGGGTCCCGCGCCCGCGTCACCGCCGACGCCAGCATCACCCCGGCGCACCCCAGCTCCATCGCCTGCGCCACGTCCGACGCGGTGCCCGCCCCCGCGTCCAGGATCACCGGCACGCGCGCGTGCTCGACGATCAGCCGGAAGTTGTGCGGGTTGCGAATGCCCAGCCCGGAGCCGATCGGCGAGCCCAGCGGCATCACCGCCGCGCACCCCACGTCCTCCAGCTTCCTGGCCAGCACCGGATCGTCGTTCGTGTACGGCAGCACCGTGAACCCGTCGTCCACCAGCGTCTCCGCCGCCTCCAGCAGCTCGATCGGGTCCGGCAGCAGCGTGCGTTCGTCGGCGATGACCTCCAGCTTGATCAGATCGGTGCCCAGCGCCTCCCGCGCCAGCCGGGCCGTCAGCACCGCCTCCCCTGCGGTGAAGCACCCCGCCGTGTTCGGCAGCACCCGGATACCGAGGCGCTCCAGCACCGACAGCACGGAACCGTGCACCGAGGGGTCCACCCGGCGCATCGCGACCGTCGTCAGCTCGGTCCCGGACGCCACCAGCGCCCGCTCCAGCACCTCCAGGCTGGGCGCACCCCCGGTGCCCATGATCAGACGGGACGAGAAGGACCTGCCCGCGAGGACGAAGGGATCGTCGGCCATGGCTCAGCCCCCCTGGACCGCGGTGAGGACTTCCACCCGGTCACCGTCGCGCAGCGCCGTGGACGGCCACTGCGCGCGCGGGACGACGGTCTCGTTGAGCGCGGCGGCCACCCCGGAGGGCGCCGGCGTCAGGGACCGTACGACGCTGTCGAGGGCGGTACCGGGAGCGAACTCGCGCCGCTCTCCGTTCACCGAGACACGCACGTGTGCGTTCTTGCGGGCGCTCTCCTGGACGTTCTCCTGGGCGTTCATGCGGGCTGCTCCGAGAGTGCGGCGGCGCCGAAGCGCCGGGGCGTGAAGGGACGGGCCTCGTCCGGGAGCTCCCCGGTGGCCAGGGCGTGCGCCATCGCGTCACCCGTCACCGGCGTCAGCAGTACGCCGTTGCGGTAGTGGCCGGTGGCCAGCAGCAACCCCGCCAGCTCCGTCGGCCCGAGCAGCGGCGCGTTGTCCGGGGACCCGGGCCGCAGCCCCGCGCGCGTCTCCGTGAGCGGCAGCTCGGTGATCCCCGGGACCAGCTCATGGGCGTCGCGCAGCAACTCGTACACGCCCCCCGCCGTCACCGTGGTGTCCCAGCCCAGCTCCTCGCTGGTGGCGCCCACGACCAGCTCGCCGTTCTCCCGGGGGACCAGGTAGACCTGGCTGCCGCGCACCACGGCCCGCACGGTCCGGCTCAGGAACGGCGCGTACCGCGGCGGCACGGTCAGCCGCAGCACCTGGCCCTTCACCGGCCGTACCGGAGGCAGCACGTCCTGCGGCACGCCCGCGAGCCGTCCGCTCAGGCTGCCGCCGGCGAGCACCACCTGCCCCGCCTCCAGGGCCGTACCGTCCCGCGTGACGACCCCCGTGGCGCGCCCGCCCACCACGGACAGCCGCTCGGCCCGTACGCGGTGGAAGGCCACCCCGGCCCGCTCGCACGCGGCCACCAGCGCCGCGGTCAGCCGCCGCGGGTCGATCTGGTGGTCGCCGTCCACCCGCAGCCCGCCCCGTACCCCGGGCGCCAGCAGCGGCTCCAGGCGCCGGCACTCACGCCCGGACAGCCACTCCGACTCCAGCCCCGACTGCTGCTGAAGCGCGTGCAGTTCGCGCAGATGGGCGCGGTCGTCGGAGTCCAGCGCGACCGCGAGCGTGCCGCAGCGCCGGTAACCGAGGTCGTGCCCGGTCAGCTCCGTCAGCTCGGCCGCGAACTCCGGGTATCGGCGGGCGGACGCCAGGTTGAGGCCGAGCAGGGTCTGCTCGCCGTGGTGCAGTTCGGTGACGGCGGCCAGCATCCCGGCCGCCACCTGGGCGGCCCCGCCGCCCGGCGCCGGGTCGGCCACCGCCGTGGCGAAGCCGCGCTGCGCGGCCCGCCAGGCCGTGACAAGGCCGATGATCCCGCCCCCGATGACGAGGACGTCTGACGTACGTGGAGACGACATGGGCGTCCAGCCCCTCCCTTCGCCGGCATGACCCGGATCAGGTTCGACGGTCGGAGGCCGCCAGCCTCCCTCTCAGCCCGGTGCGTCCGGACTCCCGCGTGTGCTCTAGGTTGGCCACCCTAGCCCGTGGTCCGGCGCCTCTGTAAGGGAGCCTTTCGTCATGCCCCGCTCGCTGGACGGCCTCGTCCTCGCGCCCGTCGCCGACCAGGCCCCGGGCCAGGTCGGCACCCGCACCCGCTTCACGTACCACGAGCGCGACGGCGAGATCTGGGCGGAGTACGCGGGCGGTGACGTCGTACGCGGGCATCTGGTGGGTACCCGGGAAGGCGACCGGCTCGACTTCCGGTACGTACAGCTCAAGCACGACGGGACGACGTCCTCGGGACACTGCGTCTCGACGGTCGTGGAGCTCGGCGACGGACGGGTGCGGCTCGAGGAGAGCTGGGCGTGGGAGTCGCAGGAGGGCAGCGGCACCAGCGTTGTGGAGCAGGTCACGGCGCACGACGGCTGACTGACGATTCGTCAGCCGCCTAAGGTGATCAGGTGAGCGAGCAGAGGCAGGTAGCAGGCGGTCCGTCCGGGCGGCGCGTGGTGGTGGTCGGCGCGGGCATGGCCGGGGTGCAGACCGCCGTGGCCCTGCGTGAACAGGGCTTCGACGGCACGGTGACGCTGATCGGCGCGGAGCCCCACCAGCCCTACGACAGGCCCCCGCTGTCCAAGGCCGTCCTGCTCGGCAACGCCGAGGGCTCCGCCTTCGACGTCGACTTCGAGGGTCTGGGCATCGAGCTGGTGCTCGGCCGCGAGGTCGGCGGCCTTCGCCCCGCCGACCACGAGCTGGACACCGAGGCCGGGCCCGTCCCCTACGACGTCCTCGTCCTCGCCACCGGCGCCGAACCGGTCCGGCTGCCCGGCGCCGAGGGCGTGCCCGGCGTGCACCTGCTGCGCACCCTGGACGACGCCGAACGGCTGCGGCCCGTGCTCGCCCGGCAGCACGACGTCGTGGTCGTCGGCGCCGGCTGGATCGGCGCCGAGTTCGCCACGGCCGCGCGGGAGGCCGGCTGCGCGGTCACCGTCGTCGAGGCCGCCGACCGGCCGCTGGCCGGGGCCCTGCCCGCCGAGGTCGCCGCCCCGATGGCCGCCTGGTACGCCGACGGCGGAGTCGAGCTGCGCACCCACGCGCGCGTGGAGCGCGTCGAGCCCGGTGCGGTCGTCCTGGACGACGGCTCCCGGCTGCCCGCGGGCGCCGTCGTGGTGGGCATCGGCGCCCGCCCCGCCACCGCCTGGCTGGCCGGCTCCGGCGTCGCACTCGGCGCCCACCATGAGGTCGTGGCCGACGTCCATCTGCGGACCTCCGTGCCCGATGTGTACGCGGTCGGCGACTGCGCCTCCTTCCCTTCGGGGCGGTACGGCGAGCGGCTCCTCGTGCATCACTGGGACAACGCCCTCCAGGGACCGCGCACGGTCGCGACGAACATCGTCGGCGCCGCCACCGACGAGCCCCTGGCCGTCTACGACCCCGTCCCGTACTTCTGGTCCGAGCAGTTCGGCCGCTTCGTCCAGTACGCCGGACACCACGCCGACGCCGACCGCGTGCTGTGGCGCGGCGACCCGTCGGGACCCGCCTGGTCGGTGTGCTGGCTGCGCGAGGACCGGCTGGTCGCCCTGCTGGCCGTGGGCCGGGCGCGCGACCTCGCCCAGGGCAAGCGGCTGATCCAGGCGGGCACGCCCATGAACCCGCGGCTCCTCGTGGATCCGGCGAGGCCTTTGAAGGCGGCGACGGCGGCGACCTGAGCGCCTGGTCGGACCGGCTCGGTTTCCGACTGTCAGCGGCAGATGGCAGGCTTGTTCCCGTGACCGAGATTGACGCAAAGACCGACGCCCTCGTCCCCGACTGGCTCACCGTGCCCGACATCGCGGAGATGCTCGATGTCGACGTGATCCGCGTCCGGCAGCTGATCAAGGACGGCCAGCTCATCGCCGTGCGCCGCGGTGAGAACCGCGCGCTGCACATCCCCGCCGCCTTCATCGACGGGGACAAGGTGGTGAAGGGCCTGGTCGGGACCCTGACCCTGCTGCGGGACGACGGCTTCAAGGACGAAGAGATGCTCGAGTGGCTCTTCACCCCCGACCCGAGCCTGCCGGGCACCCCCGCGCAGGCCCTGAGTGAGAACCGCGGCACGGAGGTGAAGCGCCGCGCCCAGGCGCTCGCCGTCTGACCCGCGTATTCGAACCGACACACGCGGCGTGCGGGGGCGCTCGCTTCCGTACGCCACCGCACTGGGGGACCTTCCTATGCCCGACACCGCCCGCACCGGCCTGGCCGACGCCCTGCTGTACCTCTGCACGGACGCCCGCACCCGCGAGGGGGACCTCCCGGAGTTCCTGGACGCGGTCCTCGCGGGCGGTGTCGACATCGTCCAGCTGCGGGACAAGGGCATCGAGGCGGCCGAGGAGCTGGAGCACCTCGAGGTGTTCGCCGACGCCTGCGCCCGGCACGGCAGGCTGCTCGCGGTCAACGACCGCGCGGACGTCGCGCACGCGGCCGCCGCCGACGTGCTCCACCTCGGCCAGGGCGACCTGCCGGTCCCCGCGGCCCGCGCGATCCTCGGCGAGGACGTCCTCGTCGGCCGCTCCACGCACACGGAGGCGGAGGCCGAGGCCGCCGCCGTCCAGGAGGGTGTCGACTACTTCTGCACCGGCCCGTGCTGGCCCACCCCCACCAAGCCCGGCCGGCCCGCCCCCGGCCTCGACCTGGTCCGGCACACGGCCGCCCTCGGCGCCGACCGCCCCTGGTTCGCCATCGGCGGCATCGACCTCGGCAACCTGGACGAGGTGCTGGCGGCGGGCGCCCGCCGGGTCGTCGTCGTCCGGGCGATCACGGACGCGGACGACCCGGGTGCAGCGGCGGCGGAGTTCGCGAAGCGGCTGCGCGAGGCGTGATCCGGCAGGTCCAGGCAGGCCCCGACCGGTCCCGGCCGGTACGTCCGGCCCGGTCGGGACCTCTGGTACGGCTGTCCCAAGGGGTGGACAACAAGTCGACAATCCGGGCAAATTTCCCGCATCGGGTTGGGAGACCGCCCACCCCTGACTAACCTGCGGGTATGGCCCTAGGAACCGCATCCACCAGGACGGACCGCGCGCGCACCGTGCGCGACATCCTGGCGACCGGCAAGACGACGTACTCGTTCGAGTTCTACGCGCCGAAGACGCCCAAGGGTGAGCGGAGCCTGTGGAACGCGCTGCGCCGGGTCGAGGCGGTCGCCCCTGACTTCGTCTCGGTCACGTACGGTGCCGGCGGCTCGACCCGGGCGACCACGGTCAGGGAGACCCAGCAGATCGTCGTCGACACCACCCTCACGCCGGTCGCGCACCTCACCGCCGTGGACCACTCCATCGCCGAACTGCGCAACATCATCGGCCAGTACGCCGACGCCGGGATCCGCAACATGCTCGCCGTGCGCGGCGACCCGCCCGGCGACCCCATGGGCGCATGGGTACCGCACCCCCAGGGCCTGACGTACGCCGCCGAACTCGTCCGGCTCATCAAGGAGTCGGGCGACTTCTGCGTGGGTGTCGCCGCCTTCCCCGAGATGCACCCGCGCTCCGGCGACTGGGACACGGACGTCACGCACTTCGTCGACAAGTGCCGGGCCGGCGCCGACTACGCCATCACGCAGATGTTCTTCGAGCCCGAGTCCTATCTGCGGCTGCGTGACCGCGTCGAGGCGGCCGGCTGTGTGACTCCGGTCATCCCCGAGGTCCTGCCGGTGACGAGTGTGAAGATGCTGGAGAGCCTGCCCAAGCTCAGCAACGCCCACTTCCCGGCCGCCCTGAAAGAGCGGATCCTCACAGCCAAAGACGATCCGGCCGCTGTACGCTCCATTGGCATCGACTTCGCCACGGAGTTCTGCGCACGGCTGCTGGCCGAGGGAGTGCCCGGACTGCACTTCATCACGCTCAACAACTCCACGGCGACGCTGGAAATCTACGAGAACCTGGGCCTGCACCATCCGCCGCAGGCCTAGACCGGTCGCATCCACATACGACACACTGCGTAGCGGCCACTGGGAGAGGGGCGTACATGGGCTGGACGGTCCTCTACATCGCGTTTGGCTTTGTCGCGCTGTGGCTGCTCGGCGAGGTTCTGCTGCAGTACAAGGCGCGGCTGCGCTGGCGGTTGCTGGCTTTCGTCGGCTTCCTCGGCGTGGTCCTCGGTGTACTGATCCCGTCGGTCGTCGTCATCGCCCTGGGCGCCGCCGCCTTCGCGGTCGGCCAGACCTACGTCACGCTGTCCTTCCGGCGCGGCTTCGCCGAGGGCTGGGCCTTCCGGCGCGGGGACGCGGACACGGACACGGACGGTGAGGGCGGGGCCGTCACCAAGCGGCGCCGCGGCAAGGCCGAGCGCAAGGACCCGACGCTCGAGGTCTCCGGCCTGGAGGCGGGGGAGGCCGGTATCGGCTCCGATGCGCAGTACGGCTCCGACGACGTGGCGTTCGGTCAGGACAGGAACGCCTTCGGCGGCAAGAACGCCTTCGGCGACGACGACTACGACCGCGACGACGTCTTCACGCCCGCGGCCCGCGGCGCCGACCCCTCGGCCGCCGAGACCACGTCCGTGTACGAGCCGCAGCCCCTGCCCGACGACACCGGCTCCTACGGCGTATACAGCGACACCGCGTACGCGGCCGCGGGCGGCCAGGGTCAGTCGCAGGGCCAGCCCCAGGACCAGTACGCGACGGCCGCCCAGGGCACGGACCAGAACTACGGGTACGACACGTACTCCGGGTACCACCAGCAGCAGTACGGCTACGACGCCACCGGCGAGCAGCAGTACGCCGCCTACTCCGACCCGTACATCGGCACCCAGACCTACGGCGGCGGCTCCTACGACGCCGGCTACGACCAGCAGCAGTACGGGCAGCAGGGCTACGGCCAGGAGCAGTACGGCACCGGCGGCTACGGGGAGACCCCGGCGGGCGGCGTCTGGGTCCCGCAGCAGCGCAGCACCGACGACCCGCTGGGCGGCGAACTCCCGCCCGAGCAGCAGCAGTACCCGTACCAGGGCGACGGCCAGCAGCAGGGCCACGGCCAGGGCACCGGCTACGACGAGCAGTATCGGTTCTGACGGCCGCGGCTTCCCGGGAACGCCTGCTGTCGGGGCCGCCGCCGGGAACCTCGGTGGCTCACTGCGAGCCCCGGAACTGCGGGCCCTCCACGATCAGTCCGGACACCAGCGCGCCCGACATGCCCGCGTGCGGCAGTCCGCCGCCCGGGTGCGACCAGCCGCCGACCGTGAACAGCCCTTGCAGGCCTGTGGAGTTGGCGGGATGCAGCAGCCGCCCCCCGGCCGCGGCCAGTGCCGGAGCCGGGACCGCCCCGCCCACCGCGCCGGTCTCCCGCGCGATGTCGGCGGGGGTGCGCACCTCGCGCCACAGGACACGGTCGCGCAGACCGGGGACGGCTCGCTCGGCGGCCGCGACCAGCGCGTCCACGTGTGCGTCGTGAATCTCCGCGCCCGCGGGCACCACCGCACCGAGCGTGACCGCCTCATGGGCGCCGTCCGGCACCAGGGCCGCGTCGTCGGGCCGCAGAACCGTCACCGTCGGCCGCGCGGGCACTGACGGCGTCGTACCGAAGAGGCTCTCCAACTCGCCGTCACGGTCCGCCGAGTGCACCACCGTCCGGTGCGCGGTGCCCTCCGGCCGGGCGCCGCGCAGCGCGAGCAGTACGGTCAGCCGGCTCGGCAGGCCCAGCTGGGGCGCGACCTCGCCGTCCGCGCGGGCGGGCAGCCCGCCCGCGCCGCCGGGGGCGACCACGAAGTCCGCCTCCCGCACCTCGCCCTCGGCGAGTTCCACGCCCACCGCCCGGCCGTCCTTCTCCAGGATCCGGGTGACCTCGGCGCCGAAGACGAACTCCACCCGGCGCGCCAGACACCGCTCGTGGACCGCGCGGGCCAGCTCGCGCATCCCCCCGCGCACGTACCAGGTGCCGAAGGCGTGCTCCATGTACGGCAGCACGGCCGCGCTCGCCGGGGTGACCCGCGGGTCAAGGCCGTACGCGAGCGCGTGGCCCTCGAGCAGCGCGGCGAGCCGGGGGTCACGCAGTTCCCACGCGCCGACCTCGGCGAGGGTGCCCGCCCGACGGGTGCGCAGCAGGCGCTTGTGCGGGACCGCAGGGTAGGGCTCGCGCGCCGCCAGCACCGACCAGTCGTCCCACAGGGGCTCCTCCAGGAGCGGACGGCGGGTGCGGTCCCAGGCCTCACGGGCCCGGACCAGGAAGTCGCCCCAGCGCTGCCCGGCCGGTGCCCCGAGCGCCGTGTCCAGCGCCGCGACGACCCCCGCGCGCGAGGCGTTCGGCAGCGCCACCTCGGTGCCGTCCGCGAAGACGTGCCGTGCGGACGGATCGACCTGGACCAGCTCGACGCAGGCCTCCAGCGGCTCCCTGCCGGTCTTGACGAAGAGGTCGCGGTAGACGGCGGGAAGGGGCAGCAGACCGGGACCGGTGTCGAAACCGAAGCCGTCCCGCTCGAAGCGGCGCACCGCTCCGCCGTACGTCTGCGTACGCTCGTACACCGTCACCCGGTGGCCCGCGACGGCCAGCCGGGCGGCCGCCGCCAGCGCGCCCATCCCGGCGCCGATCACCGCAATCCCTGCCATGCCTGCGACTTTATCGGCCGCCACCGACAGTCACGCCGTCAGCCCGGTGGCGGCGGCCACGGGAGCCGGGCGAGCCGGCGTTCCTCCCGCCGTTGCGCCCTGCGCCGCAGGAACCGGCGGATCCGCGAGACGAGGAGGAAGAGGACGGCCAGACCGGCCAGCAGCAGGGCCGCCGCGATGATCGCGGCCGCTCGCGGGTGGAACATCGCGAACGTCACGATCCCGGCGACCCCGAGATCCTCGGCCAGGCTCACGATCACGTTGCTGAACGGCTCCGGCGAGGAGTTCACCGCCATCCGGGTGCCGGCCTTGACGGCGTGGCTGGCCAGCGCCGTCGAACCGCCGAGCAGGCCGGCCGCGGCGTCGGAGAGCGAACCGCTCTGCCCGGCGAGCACCGCCCCCACCCAGGCTCCCGCCGCCGGCCGGACGACCGTGTGCACGGTGTCCCACGCCGAGTCCACATAGGGGATCTTGTCGGCGACCGCCTCGCAGAGGAACAGGAGGCCGGCGGCGGCGAGCACCTCGGGCCGCTGGAGCGTCTCGGGGACGTCTTCGCTCAGCCCGGTCGCGCCGAACACGCCGAGCAGCAGCACCACCGCGTAGGCGTTGATGCCGCTGGCCCAGCCGCTGGTGAACACAAGGGGGAGTACGGACACGGACGCGATCGTAACCAGTCGGCCGCGCGGCGTCCTGGGGATGAGTGCGCAGAGCTGAGTACGCGTACCTAGTGAGTGAGTTGAGTGCGCGCGCGGATGGGGGCGGACCTGCGCGAACGAGAGAGTGGTGGCACGGAAAGAGGCGCGGCTCCGGCACCGGCGACACGGGGCGCCGGAACGGAGCGGCCCTCGATCCGCTCCTTCCGCCGGCCGGTTCGGCGGGAGTGAGGCGCGGGGGGCACCCCGGGGGAACGACCGAACGGGGGAACGGGGGAGACAACGGGGGAACGGGGGAGCACGAGGAAGCGCCGGTTCGCGGCGGCCCACGGGGGACGGGGGCACCGCGGACCGGCGCTTTCGTGTGCCCACGCGCGTGCGGTGCGGTTCAGCGCCGCACCGCACGCGCGTGCGTGCTACCGGTGACCGCTCACCCGCCCCTGGAGCAGCCGGGACAGCGCCGAGTGGACGTCGTCCAGGGAGCGCTCCGGCTGGAAGGCCTGCCAGTCCAGGGCGGCCACCAGCACCATGCCCACCAGGGCGGCCGCCGTCAGCGGGACATCGATCGCGTCGCTGAACTCGCCGTTCTCGACGCCCTCGCGCAGCACCCCCTCGACGACGGCCACCGCCTCCTGCCGGACCACCATGAGGGTGGACTGCCAGGCGCGGTTGGTGCGCCACAGCTCGGCCACGTAGAGCTGGGTGAAGGACGGGTAGCGGTCGATGAAGACGAGGCCCGCGCGGACCATCGCGTCCAGGGCGTCGACCTTGCTGCCGCCGTCCCGTGCGGTGCGCTCGGCCGCCTCCCGCAGCGAGGCGGTGAGGAGGCCCACACCGTGCCTCAGCAACTCCTCGAAGAGGACCGACTTGCTCGCGAAGTTGTAGTAGACCGTGCCCTTCGCGACGCCGGCCCGTTCGGCGATCTCGTCCACGGTCGTCGCGGAGAAGCCCTGCTCGGCGATGAGCGTGACGGCTGCCTCGTAGAGCTTCTGCCGGGTGGCCTCGCGGCGGGTGCTGCCGCCCGGGGTGGTGCTGCTTTCCATGGTCCTGATTGTCACAGGAACCCGGCCTGCCGGGCGCCGGATCCTCACAGGCTCAGCTCCGGGTGCAGCCGGTCCAGGGTCCACACCTGGCGGCGCCGCGCCGACAGGGCGGTCAGCGTGAGGGCGCCCGCGGTGAAGGCGACGAGCACCACGCACGCGTGCCACACCGGTGTCAGGCCGCCGCCCGTGATGAGCCTCCTGAGCGCGTCGACGACGTGACTCATCGGCAGGTAGGGGTGGATCGCGTTGAAGAAGCCGGGGCTGGTCTGCACCGGATAGGTGCCGCCCGCCGACGTCAACTGAAGCATGAGCAGGGCGAGTACGAGGATCCGGCCCGCTGCCCCGAACCGCGCGTTGAGCCACTGCACGAGGGCCGCGAAGCACGCCGTCACCAGGAACAGGAAGCCCACCGTGCCGGCCGCCCGCGCCATCTCCAGGCCGATCGCCCAGTGCAGCACGGCCATCAGGGCCGTCGTCTGGAGCACCCCGATCGCGACCACCGGCAGCCAGCCCGCCAGCGCGATCCGCCACGCCGGGGCGCCCGCCGCGAGCGCGCGCCGGTTCATCGGCGCGATCAGCATGTACGCCACCATCGCGCCGACCCACAGCGACAGCGGGATGAAGTACGGGGCGAAGCCGGTGCCGTAGTTGGGCGCCTTGTGCAGGTCCTCGGAGGCGAGCTGCACGGGGTCGGCCATGACGGCGGTGCGCGCGTCGCGCTGCTGCGTGTCGTAGTCGGGGATCTGTTCGGCGCCGTCGTGCAGGCCGTCGGCGAGCTTTCCCGAGCCGTCGGAGAGCTTGAAGATGCCGCCGTTGAGGTCCTGGGCGCCCGTCTCGAGCTTGGTGACGCCCTCGTCGAGGTCGACCGACCCGGTCTTGGCCGTACCGAGCCCGGTGTGCAGCTTCTTGGCGCCCTTGGCGACCTTCGCTGCGCCCGTGTTGAGTGCGTTGACCTTGGTCACGGCGTCGTCCAGGTCCTCGGAGAGGTGCGGGGCGCTGTCGGCGAGCGACTGCGCCTGCTTCTGGAGGGTGGCGAGGTTCGTGCGGAGCGTCTTCAGGTCGCCGTCCTGGTCGGCGATCAGCGTGTCGAGGTCGTCGGCGACCTTCGCCACGTCGGCGGCCGCGTCCTTCGCCTTCTTGAGGTCGGCGCACGCCGGGTCGGGCAGTACCGGCGTCTCGCAGCGCGCCTTGTGGACGGCGGCGAGGGTGTCCGAGGCCGTGTGGGCGCCCTCGGCTGCGGTCGGCGCCAGCTTCACCAGGGTGGCGAGGTTGTCGCGGATCACCTTGGCCGAGTCGGCGACCAGTTGGGCGGTGTCCCCGATGGTCTTCTCGTTGTCCTTGACGAAGGGCCCCAGCGTGTCGGCGACCCCGTTGACCTTGTCGGCGAGCGTCTGGGTGCCGTCCGCGACCTTCTGTGAGCCGTCCTCGAGGTCGTCGGCGCCCTTGTCGAGCTTCTTCAGGCCCTTCGCCAGCTTGCCGCTGCCGTCCTTGGCGTCGCTCAGCCCGTCGGCGAGGTCTTTGGAACCCTTCTCGGCCTTCCCGATGCCGCCGGTGAGGTCGTCGGCCCCGTCGGCGGCCTTCGCGGTCGCTCCGTGGATGTCGGAGAAGGAGACGAAGATCTTGTCCAGGAAGGACCGCGCGGTCTTCGTGGACGCGGCCGTGCGCACCTCGCTGAAGACCGTTCGCGAGATCTGCCCGACGATGTAGTTGTTGGCGTCGTTGGTGCGCACCTGGAGGGCGCTCGTCTCGGGCGAGTCGCCCGCGCTGGAGGCGATCCGCCCGCTGAAGTCGGCCGGCATGGTCAGCGACAGGTAGTACCTGCCGTCCTCCACGCCCGCGCGTGCCTCGGCGGCACTCACCTCGTGCCAGTCGAAGACCTCGCTGTCGCGCAGGCCCTTGGTGATGTCGTCCCCTGCGCTGATCCTCTTGCCGTCGGCGGTGGCGCCCTTGTCGTCGTTCACGAGGGCCACCGGAATGCGGTCGAGGCGGCCGTACGGGTCCCAGAAGGACCACAGGTACAGCGCGCCGTACAGCAGGGGCAGCAGCAGGAGGGCGACGAGGGCCGCCCGGGGAAGTTTGCCCCGGCCGAAGCGCCGCAGCTCAAGGGCGGCCAGTCTCGGCGATCGCATCCGTCTTCTCCTCTTCCTGCTCGGACCCGGCGGGCTCACTGGACTCGGCGGACTCGGCTGTCGTTCGGCCGGATTCGGCGGCGGGTTCGTCACAGGACTCGATGTCGTCCTCTGGGCCACGGGCCTCGACGGCGTCCTTGCGGGCAGGGGCCTCCTCGGCCTCCTCACGGTCGAGCGGGGCCGCCTGCGGGCCGGTGCGGACCGTGACCGTGCCCTCGGGGGCCTCGCCGCACACCGCGAGGACGGTCGTCCCCGCCTCGGTGAGGGATCCGAGCAGCGCCCAGACCTCCCCCCGCTCGGCGTCCGTCAGCTTCAGGTCGATGTCGTCGACACCGAGCAGCCCGGGGCGCCCGATGAGCGCCAGCGCCACGGACAGCCGCAGCGATTCGAGGCGCTCCAGATCGCGGACGGCGGTCCGCGACCCCTTGGGCAGGGCCTCCCGGTCGAGCCCGGCGGCGGCGAGCGCGGTGTCGATCCGCAGCCCCACCGCGGCCGCCCGCTCCGCGCGCGGTCGCAGCAACTCCCGTACGGGGCCGCCGAACCGCCGCTCCAGCAGAGCCCGTTCGCGCAGGTGCTCCCCGACGGTCAGGGCCGGGTCGAGGTCGGTGACGCCGGCGACGTGCGCGAGCGCGCTGACGCGCCGCGCGGCGGCCAGTTGCTTCGGCAGCCGTGCCCCGCCCACGGCCGCCGTCCCCTCGGTGGCCTTCATCCGCCCGGTGAGGGCGAGCAGCAGACTGGTCCGCCCGGAGCCTGACGGCCCCTCGACGGCGATCAACGAGCCCGGTTCCGCGTCGAGGCCGACGCCCCGGAACGCCCATCCGTGAGGGCCTCGGAGCCCGAAGCCGTCGGCGGTGACACCGACTCCGTCCACAGGTCCCCCTGGTTGACGACTATTTGAACTGACTGGTCAGTGCAAAAACTAGCCCGAACCTTCGATCGAAGCAAAAGCCCAGGTCAGAACGGATTGTCAGTGCCATACCCCACGATGGGCACATACGGCAACCCGTATCAGGGCGTGCCGTCACACAGACGACAGGAGGTTCGTCATGGCCACCCACCACGCAGCCGCCGCAAACCGGCGCCGCGCCGCCGGCCCTGCCCCCTCACTGAACGGCCCGGCGAGCGATGTGCACCCCGTGCTGCGCCGCACCACGGCCCCGCCCGCCGCCCTCGACCTGCTCGCCCAGGCCCGCGCCGGGCTGGACGAGGCGGCCGTCCTCGAAACCCCCAACGAGCGCTACGCCACGGCGCATCTGGCGGCCCTGCGCACCGCGGCGGCCGTGCTCGCCGCCCGGGGCCGCCCGGATCCCGCACCGCGCCGCCGGGCCCGCATCCGGAGCGCCTGGGAAGTGCTCCCCGAGATAGCGCCCGAACTCACCGAGTGGAGCGCGCTGTTCGCCTCCGGGGCCCGGCGCCGTGCCCGGGCCGAGGCGGGCATCCAGGGCGCGGCCACCCGCCGGGACGCCGACGACCTGATACGCGACGTGGCGATGTTCCTCCGCCTCGTCGAACGCATGCTGGTGCTCCAGCCGGTCCTCCCGCAGCCGCGACAGGAGGGGGACGGCCCGGACGGCTCCGGTGCGGGGCGCGACCTGCCGGACGCGGGCTGACATGCCCGCCGCCGGGGCGCACCACCGTGACCGGGCAAAGGCGTCGGAGGCAATAGGGTGGAAGACGCCTGAAGCCTTTCCCCGGCCCACCCCGCCCCGCCCGCTCACCGGGCCGGATCGGATCGGGCCGGGAAGGCAGCCCGTTCGCTCCGCCGCGCAAGAGGCGGTGCCGCGCCGAGGAGTCAACTGCCGTGTCGGACCCGATGCGCCCGCCCGTCTCCCACCACAGCCCGCACTCGACGCCGCTACGCTCCGACCCCCCTCGGCCCCGCGCCGCTCTCCGTACGGCCGTGGTCTGGGAGGTCCTTCAGGACGCCCTCGAGCGCCGGGTCAAGACGACCGGGCGTGAGTCGCTCGACGTCCTCGACACCGGCGGCGGCAGCGGGAACTTCGCGGTGCCCGTCGCCCTCCTCGGGCACCGGGTCACCGTCGTCGACCCCAGCCCCAACGCGCTGTTCGCCCTGGAGCGCCGTACCGCCGAGGCCGGCGTCGCCGATCGCGTGAAGGGCGTCCAGGGCGATGCCCACGGGCTCTTCGACGTGGTCGAGCGGGGCGGCTACGACGCGGTCCTGTGCCACGGCGTCCTGGAGTACGTGGACGACCCGGCCGAGGGCGTCCGCAACGTGGTGGCCGCCCTGCGCGCCGGCGGCGTCCTCAGCCTGCTCGCCGCCGGTCTCGGCGGAGCCGTGCTCGCGCGTGCCCTCGCCGGCCGCTTCAAGGAGGCCCGGCAGGCCCTCACCGGCCCGGACGGCCGCTGGGGCGAGGGCGACCCGGTGCCGCGCCGCTTCACGGCCGAGCAGCTCACCGCCCTGGTCGAGGGCGCGGGCCTGCGGGTCGGGTCGGTGCACGGCGTGCGGGTCTTCGCCGACCTCGTCCCCGGCGTGCTCGTGGACACCGAGCCCGGCGCCATGGAAGCCCTGCTGAAGCTCGAGGAGGCCGCCGCCGAACTCGCCGCCTTCCACTCCGTGGCGACCCAGCTTCACGTGCTGGGGGAGACGCAGGGGGCCGACGGGAGCTGAGCGCCTCCTGGGGCGCACCGCTGATCAGGGCCTTGGCAGCGCATGGAGTACGCCACAGGCCCCCCGTTCGGGCGCAGTGCGCCGTATGATCGAGGGAGACCGCCCGGCATGACGGGTCGGCTCCTGGGGAATGGAAACCTCAGCGGGCCGGGACGTCCATGACGGGCTCCGGTTGGCCAATTGGCGTAGAGGGGCGGGTTTCACGGGGGCGATTCCCTGCCTATCCTGAAGGGACCCCCCGGGTCGCCCCGGCGACTGCACGATGAGGAGGACTCCGTGCCGCTCTCGGAGCACGAGCAGCGCATGCTCGAGCAGATGGAGCGAGCGCTGTACGCCGAAGATCCCAAGTTCGCGTCGGCGCTCGAGGGAAGCGGGCTGCGTACGTACACCCGGCGGCGGGTCTACCAGGCGGTCGCAGGCTTCCTCGTGGGTATCGCGCTCCTCATGGCCGGTATGGTCGCCAAGCAGGTCTGGCTGAGCGTGGTGGGCTTCCTCGTCATGCTGGGCTGCGCGGTTCTCGCCGTGACCGGCTGGCGCAAGGCGCCCAAGCCGGGCGAGCAACCCGCGGCAGGAGCCCCGGGTACCCCGCACAGTCGTGGTCAGGGTCGGCAGAAGCGCTCCATGATGGACCGGATCGAGCAGCGCTGGCAGCGCCGCCGTGACGAGCAGGGCGGTCACTGACCGCAGCACCACCCCCATGCGAAGAAACGTTGAGGGGGCGCCCACCCGGCCGGGTGGTCGCCCCCTCAACGTTTCGCCGTCCCGGTCCCGCGCGTCCCCGGCTTCCGCGGAGCCTCGGTGAGCCCCGCGGGCCGTGCGGGCCGCACGTGGGCTGTTGCTCGGCACGGGCGGCCGGTGTTCTGCAAGGGCCGATCGGTGCTCGGGCCGACCGGTGTCCAGGCCGGGCTCGAGCCTGGCTCGGGCCCGGCTGGGGCTGAGCACGGGCCCAGCCGGGCGCCGGCTCGGCCCTTTCTCAGCCGCTCTGCTCTTGGCCCTGCGGCCCGGACGGGCGGCGTACGAGAGTCGTCAGACGGGCCGCCCAGGACGCCTTGAGGGCCGTCCAGCGGTCGTTGAGGTCCCAGACCGCGCGGATGGCCGAACGCGGTGCCACGACGGCACGCACGCGCGTGGTCCAGCCGACCCGCTCGCGCAGGGCCCCCCGTACCTTGCGCACCTCGTCGGCCAGGCCGGCCTCGGCTCTGGGCTCCGGAGCGAACAGCACCTGCTCCACGGCGCCGGCCACCCGGTGCACCGAACGGCCCACCGTCTCGTCCAGCTCCCCGATCCGGACGATGCGCGCGGCCGCTCGCCGCGGGGTCAGGGCGCCGTCCGGCTCGATGCCGTAGTCCCAGGCCGAGTCGGTGAGCTCGCGCCACACCGCCAGCACATGCGCGACGGCCGCCTCACCGGCCTCCGGCTGCGGCACGTCCAGCAGCACCGCAGGACCGGGGTCGCCCGGCTGCCGGCCGTCCCCGACCTCACCGCCGTCCCTGAGTCGGCCCGGGGGTGCCGCGGCGGGCGAGGAGGCGGAGTGCTGGGCGGACGCCAGCCGCACCGCACGTCGTCTCAGCCGCCACAGCATCGGCAGCAGCGGCAGGGCGAGCGCCGCCGCCCCCAGCAGCGTCCAGCCGGCGACCGCGTACCAGGGGGTACCACCGCCGTCCTGCTCCGTCGGGTCCAGCGGCAGCGCGGCGGCGCAGCCCTCGATCTTCTTGTCCTGGGCCGAGCAGCTGGTGCTAGCCGACGGCTCGGTCGAAGGCGCCGCGTCCGCCGAACGGGAGGCCTGCGGCAGGTCGGGAACGGTCTCGCCCGAACTGTCCGGCAGCGTGTACGTGGGCGTCGAGCCCCGGGTCGGGGTCGGCTCGAAACGGGTCCAGCCGACGCCCTCGAAGTACAGCTCCGGCCAGGCGTGCGCGTCCTTCAGGCCCACCGCCAACGAACCGTCCGCCTGCGGGGAACCCGGCGCGAAGCCCACCGCGACCCGCGCCGGTATGCCCAGCGTGCGGGCCATCGCGGCCATCGCGAACGAGAAGTGGACGCAGAAGCCCTGCTTGTCCTTCAGGAAGCGGGCGATCGCGTTGGGGCCGCTGCCGACCTCGACGTCGGTGTCGTACTCGAAGCCGCCCGTCACCGCGAAGTAGTCCTGGAGCGCAACCGCCTTCTCGTAGTCGCTGGTGGCACCCTTGGTGATCTCCCGGGCCTGCTGCGCCACCACCGAGGGCAGGGAGTCCGGGACCTTGGTGTAGGTGCTCTTCACGGAGCCGGGCGCCTCGGGCGCCGAGGCCAGCTGCTCCGCCGTCGGCTGCACATCGAGGCTCGTCACCTGGTACGTCTTGCCGTTGGTCTTCTGGCCGTGGTCGCCGACCAGGGTCATGCCGACCGGCTCGTACCGCCAGTTGCCCTTGATCTGCACGCTGCTCGGCGGGTACGGCATCGGCAGCCAGTCCTGGCCGTAACCGGCGGCGGCCGCGATCCGGGTCGTGACCTCCGTGCGCTTGACGTCCTGGCCCAGGCCGGTGGGCGAGGGGAACTCGTCCGGCACGGCGATGATGTGACGCTTCGCCGGCTTCCACGTCGTGCCGTCGAAGTCGTCCAGCGACACGATCCGCAGGTACATGTCCGAGACGTTGCTGGTGGTGGTCCGCAGGGTCAGGACCGTGCGGTCCTCGTCCACGTTCAGGCTGTCGCGCAGCGACACCAGCGGGTTGACCGCGGAGATCGTGCCCCCGCTGCCGGTGCCCGCGCCGACGCCGGTGCCCGCCCCGCCCAGCAGGCCGCCCTCTATCGCCGGCAGCGGCAGGAGCGGCACCACGAGGGCGACGCCCAGCGCGGCCATGCCGATGCGGCGGCCGGTGCGCACCGGGGCCACCGGGCCGGACGGTGCGCCCGGGCCGCGCGGCGCCCCGCCGAAGACCCGGCCCCACTGCGAGAGCCGTTCCCGGCCCTCGGCGAGCAGCAGCATCAGATAGCCGGCCGCGGCGACCAGGAACCACAGCCAGTCGGTCACCCCGTCGGACAGACCCGCGGCGACCGAGTACAGGGCCAGCAGCGGCAGGCCGGCCGGGGCGGCGTTGCGGTAGGTCACCGCGAGGGTGTCCACCGCCAGACCGATCACCAGCACCCCGCCGAGCACCATCAGCCGGATGCCGTCGGACAGCGGGGCCGGGATCGCGTAACGCCCCACGTCGTCGGTGCCCGCCTGGAGCAGGTCACCGAAATGGCGGAAGGCCTCCGGGCCGGGGATCAGGCCGGCGAGGGCGTGCTCCCGGGCGAAGAGCAGGGTCAGCAGTACCAGCGTGACCAGGCTCTGGGCGGCCACGGTCAGCGGCCGGGCCAGCGGCACCCGCCGGGTCGCCGCGCCCACCCCCGACTGGACGGCCAGCAGGAACGCCGCCTGGAGGAGCCAGGTGGCCGGGGTGACAAGGGGCAGCAGGGCGCACGAGGCCATCAGCGTCGCCGCCGCCGAGCACAGCGTCAGTCGTGCCCGCCCGCTCATGACCGTCCCTCCCCGCCGCTCGTCGTCATCGCGCCCGCCCGCTCGCGGTCCGCCTGGCGCCACAGCCCGCTCAGCGGAGCGCCCCGCGGCACGCCGAGGGCCGTCCAACCCGCCTCGCGCAGCATCCGCAGCCGCTCCTCCTGCCTGTTCATCGGATCGGGAGCGCCGTTCGGTTCACGCGCCCAGCTGTCGCCGTCCAGCAGGAAGGCGACCGCGCCTCCGCTGCGCTGGCGCATCTTCGCGGCCACCGCCGCCTGCTCCTCGTCGAGATCGCCGAGGAAGGCCACCAGCAGTCCCTCGTTGCCGCCGCGCAGCACGTCGTACGCCCGGGACAGGCCCGTGCCGTCGGAGTGGTCGACCACCGCCAGGGTGTCCATCATCAGCCCGGCCGCGTCCGCCGACTCCTGGCTCGCGCCGGCGAACCCGTCGGAGCCCTCACCGGGTACCGAGTTGCCCGTGTCCGTCAGCAGCCGCACCGAGAAGCCCCGCTCCAGCATGTGCACCAGGACGGACGCGGCGCCCGAGACCGCCCATTCGAAGGCGGAGTCCGGGCCCGCGCCCTGGTAGGACAGGCCCCGGGTGTCCAGCAGCACCGTGCAGCGGGAGCGTTGCGGCTGCTCCTCGCGGCGCACCATCAGCTCGCCGTAGCGGGCGGTCAGACGCCAGTGCACCCGGCGCAGGTCGTCGCCGTAGCGGTAGCCGCGCGGGATCACGTCGTCCTCGCCGGCCAGCGCCAGCGCGCGCAGCCGTCCGTCGCCGTACCCCTTGGCCTCGCCGCTCAGGCGGACCGGGGGCAGCGGCTCCACGCGCGGGATCACGGTCAGTGTGTCGTAGGTGGAGAAGGCCCTGGTGAGTTCGCACATGCCGAAGGGATCGCTCAGGCGCAGTTGCAGCGGGCCCAGCGGGTAGCGGCCGCGCAGGTCGGAGCGGACCCGGTAGGACACCTCGCGGCGGCCGCCCGCCTCGACCCGGTCCAGGACGAAGCGGGGGCGCGGACCGAGGACGTACGGCACCCGGTCCTGGAGCATCAGCAGGCCGGTGGGCAGCCGCGAGACGTTGTCCATCCGCAGGTGGACCCGGGCCTCGCTGCCGGCGGGCACGCGCGCGGGAGAGAGCCGGCGGCTGCCGGCGACCCGGTAGCGGGTGCGGTAGACGACGGCCGCGCAGATCAGCGGCAGCGCGGCCAGCAGCAGCCCGACCCGCAGCAGGTCGGGCTGCCCGAGAACATAGGCGCAGATGGCGGCCGCGATGCCGGCGGCGAGGAAGGAGCGGCCGCGGGTGGTCAGACCGGCCAGGGCCGTGCGTGCGCCGCCCTTCTCGCTCTTCTCCCCGTGGCCCGTGGACGGCTGCCCGGTGCCCCCGGCGGTCATCACAGCCTCCGCGACTGCTGCTGGCCGTACGCCTGTGGGCCGTGGCCGAGTCCGTATCCGTGCTGCTGGGGGCTCGCGGGCACCGAGGTGTGCTGGATGATCTCCTCGACGACCTGCTCCGCCGTGCGGCGGTTCAGCTGCGCCTGTGCGGTGGGCAGCAGACGGTGGGCCAGGACGGCCACGGCGAGGTTCTGCACGTCGTCCGGGAGCGCGTAGTCCCGGCCGCTGAGGGCGGCGGTCGCCTTGGCCGCGCGCACCAGGTGCAGCGTCGCGCGCGGGGAGGCGCCGAGTCTGAGGTCCGGGTGGGTGCGCGTGGCGGAGACCAGGTCGACCGCGTAGCGGCGGACCGAGTCGGCGACGTGGACACCGCGGACGGCGTCGATCAGCTTGACGATCTCGTGGGCGTGCGCGACCGGCTGGAGGTCGTCCAGCGGGCTGATCCCGCCGTGCACGTCGAGCATCTGGAGCTCGGCCTCCGGGCTCGGGTAGCCGATGGAGACACGGGCCATGAAACGGTCGCGCTGGGCCTCGGGCAGCGGGTAGGTGCCCTCCATCTCGACCGGGTTCTGGGTGGCCACCACCATGAAGGGACTGGGCAGCTCGTACGTCGTCCCGTCGATGGTGACCTGGCGCTCCTCCAGCGACTCCAGGAGCGCCGACTGCGTCTTGGGCGAGGCGCGGTTGATCTCGTCGCCGATCACGATCTGCGAGAAGATCGCGCCCGGCTTGAACTCGAATTCCCGGCGCTGCTGGTCCCAGATGGACACCCCGGTGATGTCCGAGGGCAGCAGGTCGGGCGTGAACTGGATACGGCGGACCGAGCAGTCGATGGACTTCGCCAGCGCCTTGGCCAGCATCGTCTTGCCGACGCCCGGCACGTCCTCGATCAGCAGATGCCCCTCGGCGAGGAGCACGGTCAGCGAAAGCCGTACGACCTCGGGCTTGCCCTCGATCACTCCCTCCACCGAACTGCGGACACGCTCCGCAGTGGCGGTCAGATCTGTGAGGCTCGCTCGCTCGTCATAGGTCGTCACCCGGCCCTCCTCGGCCCAAACTTTCTCCGGGCCGACGCTCTGTGCGGCAAACCGGCCCACCCCGAATCACGGACGCCGTGCACGAACTGCTCAGCGTGACGTCACACTCGCATTCTTGCTGCCGTTACCGATTCGTGTCACTCGCCTGTGGACAACTGTCCGCGATATGTCGGTGTTATGACCATTCGGGCGTCCGGGGTGCGGAAATCAACAGCCAAACGACAGCGAACGACGGCGTCCGTGAACGCTCGCACGGGACCGCGGCGGCGATTACGCGGGGTCGATCTCGCGCAGCAGGCCCGTCCTCACGTCGAACACGAAGCCGCGCACGTCGTCGGTGTGCACCAGGAACGGGGAGGTGCGCACCCGCTGCATCGACTGCCGTACGTCCTGGTCGACGTCCCGGAAGGCCTCCACCGCCCAGGCCGGACGCTGGCCGACCTCCATCTCCAGTTCGGTGCGGAACTCCTCGGTGATCGCCTCGAGGCCGCAGCCGGTGTGGTGGATGAGGACGATGCTGCGCGTGCCCAGCTTGCGCTGGCTGATGGTGAGCGAGCGGATCACGTCGTCGGTGACCACACCGCCGGCGTTGCGGATCGTGTGGCAGTCGCCGAGCTCGAGGCCGAGCGCCGCGTGCAGGTCGAGACGGGCGTCCATACAGGCCACGACCGCGACGTGCAGAACGGGGCGGGCGTCCATGCCGGGGTCGGAGAAGGCGGCCGCGTACCGCTCGTTCGCCTCGACGAGGCGGTCGGTGACGGTGTCGTCGGTTATGGCGCCTTCGGGCCGTGCGGGAACCGATGCAGAAGTCGTCATACCGATGACGGTACTGGTCACGTGCGGTCCGGGCCTGCTGTGAGGAGGGAAAAAGAGTGTCATCACGTCCTCTTTGTGAGGTAAGCCACAGGGGAGGCGGGGAGGGGGACCCCGTCGGGCCGCGCCGCGCAGGCCGGTTGATTGACCGCGAGACACCGTGGACTAAAGTGACGCGAAGCGGGAGGCGACGATCTCCCTGCTGGACTGAACCCGTGAGACCCCGGCCCGGCCGCCGGAGATCTCCCCGCGGCGCCGGCAGGCCTTCCCTTCCTCAGGGGGCGGGGACCCGGCGATGCGTACACCCGCCGGATCTGAGAGGGCCCCTTGAGTCACAGTCGACACGTCCCGGTGATGCTCCAGCGGTGCCTGGACCTGTTGGCCCCCGCCCTCCAGCGGCCGGGATCGGTGGTGGTCGACTGCACGCTCGGCCTCGGCGGCCACAGCGAGGCCCTGCTGACGCAGTTCCCCGAGGTCCGGCTCGTCGCCCTCGACCGCGACAAGGAGGCGCTGCGCCTGTCCGGTGAGCGCCTCGCCCCGTTCGGCGACCGCGCCACCCTCGTGCACGCCGTCTACGACGAGCTGCCCGAGGTACTGGACCGGCTCGGCATCGCGCGCGTGCAGGGCGTCCTGTTCGACCTCGGCGTGTCCTCCATGCAACTCGACGAGGCCGACCGCGGCTTCGCCTACGCCCAGGACGCCCCGCTCGACATGCGGATGGACCAGACGACCGGCGTCAGCGCGGCCGAGGTCCTCAACACGTACCCGCCCGGTGAACTGGTGCGGATCCTGCGGGCGTACGGCGAGGAGAAGCAGGCCAAGCGGATCGTCTCCGCGGTGGTGCGCGAGCGCGACAAGGAGCCGTTCACCAACAGCGCGCGGCTCGTGGAGCTGATCCGCAACGCCCTTCCCCAGGCCGCCAAGCGCACCGGCGGCAACCCTGCCAAGCGCACCTTCCAGGCGCTGCGCATCGAGGTCAACGGCGAACTCTCCGTCCTGGAGCGGGCGATCCCGGCGGCGGTGGAGGCGATCGACGTGGGCGGGCGGATCGCCGTCCTGTCCTACCAGTCGCTCGAAGACCGGCTCGTGAAGCAGGTGTTCGCGGCCGGTGCCGCCAACACCGCGCCGCCCGGCCTGCCGGTCGTCCCCGAGCGCTACCAGCCCCGGCTCAAGCTGCTCACCCGCGGTGCCGAACTTCCCACCGAGGAAGAGATCGCCGAGAACCGGCGTGCCACCCCGGCGCGCCTGCGCGGGGCCGAGCGAATCAGGGAGTCCATCGAATGACGGGCGTGAGCCGAGGGTTCGCAATTCCGACCCGGGGGAGGCCGAGTGAGTAGGAAACCCGAACTGAAGGGGAGGGCCGCCCGGCTCGCGCGGCTTTTCCCGGCCGGCCCGCGGCAGGCGGCCCGTACCCCGTTCGTCCTCCTCGTCGTCCTTCTCCTGGGCGGCGGTCTCATCGGACTGCTGGTGCTGAACTCCGCGCTCAGCGAGGGTTCGTTCAAGATGGACGACCTCCAGAAGGACACCAAGAGCCTCACCGACGAGGAGCAGGCGCTCCAGCGGGACATCGACTCCTACTCCGCCCCTGACGCCCTCCAGCGCCGCGCGCGCGAACTCGGCATGGTCCCCGGCGGTGACCCGGCCTTCCTGAACCCCGACGGCACCGTGAAGGGCGTCCCCTCGCCCGCCGCCCAGCAGTCCCTGGAGGAGGCTCCCGCCGCCGTACGGCCGCCGGAGGCCATCCTGTTCCCCCAGACGATCGAGGCGCCGCCGTCCCCCGCGACACCCTCGCCGAACACGCTTTCCGAGCCCCCGGCCCCCAGCGCCGCCCAGACCGAAGCCATCCCCGAGACCCCCGGCAGGTGACGGAAGTGTCCGACAGGGAACCGCCGCGCCGGCGCGTGCCCGGCCCCGCCCGGCCCTCCCGCCCCGTGTCCGCCCAGCGGCGGCCGGGCCCCGGCGCCCGTCCCGCCCGCCGCCCGACCGCACCCGCTCCACGCCCCGCCGCGCAGAATGCCATCCGGCTCGGCAGTCCCCGTCCGCGCCTGCGGATGGTCGGCCTCGCGCTGACCCTGGTGCTGATCGCCTTCGTCGTCCGGCTGCTTCAGGTGCAGGCCGTCGACGCGAGCGCCTACGCCGCCAAGGCCCAGCAGAACCGGTACGTCGGCCAGGTGCTGGCCGCCGAGCGGGGCGAGATCACCGACCGGGCCGGAGTGGCCTTCGCGTCCAGCGTGGACGCCTACGACATCACGGCCGACCCCACGATGTTCACGCGCGCGCAGCTGAAGGTCGACGACGCCCCCGAGCAGGCGGCCGCCCTCCTCGCGCCGATCCTCGGCCAGGAGCAGTCCGCGCTGGTCAAGAAGCTGCGGCCGAAGGACGCGAGCCTGCGTTACGTCAAGCTGGCCGGCCGGCAGACCCCGCAGGTCTGGAAGCAGATCAAGGACCTGAGGTCCGCCCTGTCCACCAAGGCGGAGACGGACAAGTCCACCGCCAACGTCCTCGCCGGCGTCTTCTCCGTTCCCAGCAGCAAGCGCGTGTACCCCAACGGGAACCTCGCCGCCGGGATACTGGGCTGGGTCAACGCCGACGGCAAGGGCGGCGGCGGTGTCGAGCAGCAGCTGAACGCGACCCTGACCGGCAAGGACGGCAAGATCCGCTACGCCCAGTCCGGCGGCCGCCAGGTGCCCACCGTGGGCTCCACCGAGACCCCCGCGGTGCCCGGCTCCGACGTCGAGCTGACGATCGACCGCGACATCCAGTGGGCCGCGCAGAACGCCATCACCGAGCAGGTGGAGGAGTCCCGGGCGGACCGCGGATACGTCATCGTCCAGGACAACCGCACCGGCGAGATCCTCGCCATGGCCAACTCGCCGGGCTTCGACCCGGGCGACCTCTCGCAGGCCAGGTCCGCGGACATGGGCAACGCCTCCGTCCAGGACGCCTACGAACCCGGCTCCACGGCCAAGGTCATGTCGATGGCCGCCGTGCTGGAGGAGAACGCCGCCACACCGCTGACGCATGTCACCGTGCCCAACCGGCTGCACCGCGGCGACCGGCTCTTCCAGGACGACATCGACCACGCCACCTGGTACCTCACGCTCAACGGCGTGCTCGCCAAGTCCAGCAACATCGGCACCATCCTGGCCACCGGCCAGCTCGGCAAGACACAGGCCCAGGCCAACCAGGTGCTCTACTCGTACCTGCGCAAGTTCGGCATCGGCAGCCAGACCGGACTCGGCTTCCCCGGCGAGACGAAGGGCATCCTGGCCCAGCCCGGCAAGTGGTCGACCTCGCAGCAGTACACGATCCCCTTCGGCCAGGGCATGTCGCTGAACGCGCTCCAGGCGGCCTCCGTGTACTCGACGATCGCCAACGGCGGCGTCCGTGTCGAGCCCACCCTGGTGCGCGGCACCAAGGGCCCGGACGGACGCTTCACCCCCGCCGAGGCGCCCGCGAAGACCCGGGTGGTCAGCCAGAAGACGGCGAAGACCCTCGCCCAGATGCTGGAGTCGGTCGTGGACGACGAGGAGGGCACGGGCGCCAAGGCGCGGATCCCCGGCTACCGCGTCGCGGGTAAGACCGGTACCGCCAACCGGGTCGACCCGGCCACCGGCACCTACAAGGGCTACACCTCCTCGTTCGCCGGATTCGCGCCCGCCGACAACCCCCGGGTCACCGTGTACTGCGCCATCCAGAACGCCACCAAGGGCAGCTACTTCGGCGGCCAGATCTGCGGTCCCGTCTTCAAGAAGGTCATGGAGTTCGCCCTGAAGACCCTCCAGATCCCACCGACCGGCGCCAAGGCCGCGAGCCTCCCGGTCTCCTTCACTCCCTGACCGTCCCGCACCCCCGCCTCCGACCCCCGCCCCGTCACTGTTCAGCGCCGAACAAGCCAGGAACCAGCCCGTGACCATGATCACTCCCGACCCCGGGAACCCCGCGCCGCCCGCATCGCCGTCCGCGGCCCCGCCCTCGCTTCGCCCGCAGGCGGGTGCGCCCGGTACGCTCACCGCCGTGCCACACGCTGATCAGTCCCAAACCCCCCAGAAGGGCGCTTCCGTGACATATCCGGGACCGCCGCGACCGGCTCAGGTCTCCGCCACACCCCTCGCGGAGCTCGCCGATCAGCTGGGTGCCGAACAGCCGGGAAGCGCCGCCGTCGAGGTCACGGGAATCACCCACGACTCGCGCGCGGTCCGCCCCGGCGACCTGTACGCCGCCCTGCCGGGCGCCCGCCTGCACGGCGCCGACTTCGTCACCCAGGCCGCGGGCCTGGGCGCGGTCGCCGTCCTGACCGATCCCACCGGCGCGGAACGCGCCGCCGCGACCGGCCTGCCGGTCCTGGTGGTCGACGACCCGCGCGGGCGGATGGGCACACTGGCGGCCACGATCTACGGAGCCCCGGGCCGCGACCTGCTCCAGATCGGCATCACCGGCACCTCCGGCAAGACCACCACCGCGTACCTCATGGAGGGCGGCCTCAAGCCGGTCAGGTCGACCGGACTGATCGGCACCGTCGAGACGCGCATCGGCGACGAGCGGATCAAGTCCGAGCGCACCACCCCCGAGGCCACCGACCTCCAGGCGCTGTTCGCGGTCATGCGCGAGCGCGGTGTCGAGGCGGTCGCCATGGAGGTTTCCAGCCATGCCCTGGTGCTCGGCCGGGTCGACGGCTGCGTCTTCGACGTCGCCGTGTTCAACAACCTCAGCCCGGAGCACATGGAGTTCCACTCCGGCATGGAGGACTACTTCCAGGCCAAGGCGCAGCTGTTCACCCGGAAACGCAGCAAACTCGGCGTGGTCAACTTCGACGACGAGTACGGCCGCCGGCTGATCCGGGAGGCGGAGGTCCCGGTCGTGAGCTTCTCCGCCGAGGGCGATCCGGACGCCGACTGGCGCGCGGCCGACGTCGAGATCGGTCCGCTGGACTCGACGTTCACCGTCGTGGGCCCGGACGGGGTGCGGGTCGCCGCCAGGGCGCCGCTGCCGGGTTCCTTCAACGTGGCGAACACCCTCGCCGCGATCGTCGCCCTCGCCGTCGCCGGGATCGACCCGCGGACCGCCGCCGACGGTGTCGCCGCGGTACCGGGCGTGCCGGGCCGGCTGGAGCGCGTGGACGCCGGGCAGCCCTACCTCGCGGTCGTCGACTACGCCCACAAGACGGACGCCGTCGAGTCGGTCCTGAAGGCGCTGCGCAAGGTCACCAAGGGCCGGCTGCACGTCGTCCTCGGCTGCGGCGGCGACCGGGACCGCACCAAGCGCGTCCCGATGGGCGCCGCGGTGGCCCGGCTCGCCGACACCGCCGTACTCACCTCCGACAACCCCCGCTCCGAGGACCCCCTCGCGATCCTCGCGACGATGCTCCAGGGCGCGGCGTCCGTGCCCGCGCACGAGCGCGGTGAGGTCCTGCTGTTCGAGGACCGGGCCGCCGCGATCGCCGCGGTCGTCGGCCGCGCGCACGCCGGGGACACCGTGCTGGTCGCGGGCAAGGGCCACGAGCAGGGCCAGGACATCGCCGGGGTGGTCCGTCCGTTCGACGACCGCCAGGTGCTTCGCGAAGCTATCCAGCAGACCCAGGGATGAACTTGTGATCGCCCTCTCCCTCGCCGAGATCGCAGCAGTCGTCGGCGGGCAGACCCACGACATACCGGATCCGTCCGCGGAAGTCACCGGACCGGTCGTCCGGGACTCCCGTGAGGTGGTGCCCGGCAGCCTCTTCGTCGCCTTCGTCGGCGAACGCGTGGACGGCCACGACTACGCGGCCGCGGTCGTCGAGGCGGGCGCGGCGGCCGTACTGGCCTCGCGCCCCGTCGGCGCCCCCGCGATCGTCGTGGACGACGTCCAGACGGCGCTGGGCGCCCTCGCCCGGCACGTCGTACGCAAGCTCGGCGCGACCCTCGTCGCGCTCACCGGCTCGGCCGGCAAGACCAGCACCAAGGACCTCATCGCACAGGTCCTGCGCCGCAAGGCGCCCACCGTCTTCACACCGGGCTCGCTCAACAACGAGATCGGGCTGCCCCTGACCGCCCTGTCCGCGACCGAGGAGACGAAGTTCCTCGTGCTCGAGATGGGCGCCCGCGGAATCGGCCACATCCGCTACCTCGCCGATCTGACGCCCCCGAAGATCGGCCTCGTCCTCAACGTCGGCACCGCGCACATCGGCGAGTTCGGCGGCCGCGAACAGATCGCACAGGCAAAGGGCGAGCTCGTCGAGAGCCTGCCGCCGGCCGACGAGGGGGGCGTCGCGATCCTCAACGCCGACGACCCGTTGGTACGGGCCATGGCCCCCCGAACGAAGGCGAAGGTGGTCTTTTTCGGAGAGTCCGGCGAAGCGGACGTACGGGCCGAGAACGTGCGACTCACGGACAGCGGACAGCCCGCCTTCAGCCTTCACACACCCTCCGGGTGCAGCGACGTGACCATGCGCCTGTACGGTGAGCACCACGTGTCGAACGCGCTCGCAGCGGCCGCCGTCGCCCATGAGCTGGGCATGTCCGCGGAAGAGATCGCCACCGCGCTCTCCGAGGCGGGCTCCCTCTCCCGCTGGCGGATGGAGGTCACCGAGCGCCCGGACGGCGTGACGATCGTCAACGACGCCTACAACGCGAACCCCGAGTCCATGCGAGCCGCTCTGCGCGCGCTCGCGGCCATGGGCAAGGGGGGCCGTACGTGGGCGGTGCTCGGCAAGATGGCCGAGCTCGGGGACGAGGCGCTCGCCGAGCACGACGCGGTCGGACGGCTCGCCGTCCGGCTCAATGTCGGCAAGCTCGTCGCGGTCGGGGGCAGGGAAGCCGCCTGGCTGCAACTGGGCGCATATAACGAGGGTTCGTGGGGTGAGGAGTCGGTGCACGTGTCCGACGCACAGGCGGCGGTCGACCTGTTGCGCAGCGAGTTGCGCCCGGGGGATGTCGTACTCGTGAAGGCGTCCCGTTCGGTCGGCCTCGAGAGCGTCGCGCAGGCGTTGCTCGCGACCGGCACCGAGGGTGAGGTCGCCGCCCGATGATGAATCAGATCCTGTTCGCGGGTGTGATCGGCCTCTTCCTGACGCTGGTCGGTACGCCGCTGCTGATCAAGCTGCTGGCGCGCAAGGGTTACGGCCAGTACATCCGCGACGACGGCCCGCGCGAGCACGCCAGCAAGCGCGGTACGCCGACCATGGGCGGCATCGCCTTCATCTTCGCGACGATCGCCGCCTACTTCCTGTCCAAGGTGATCACCGGCAAGCCCCCGACCTACTCGGGTCTGCTGGTGCTCGGCCTGATGACGGGCATGGGTCTGGTCGGTTTCCTCGACGACTACATCAAGATCGTCAAGCGGCGTTCGCTGGGTCTGCGGGCCAAGGCGAAGATGGCCGGCCAGCTGATCGTCGGTATCGCCTTCGCGGTGCTCTCGCTGCAGTTCTCCGACTCGCGCGGCAACACCCCGGCCTCCACGAAGCTGTCGTTCATCACGGACTTCGGCTGGACGATCGGCCCGGTGCTGTTCGTCGTCTGGGCGCTGTTCATGATCCTCGCGATGTCCAACGGCGTGAACCTGACGGACGGTCTGGACGGCCTCGCCACCGGCGCCTCCGTCCTCGTCTTCGGCGCCTACACCTTCATCGGCGTCTGGCAGTTCCAGGAGTCCTGCGCCAACGGCGAGACCCTGACCAACCCCAGCGCCTGTTACGAGGTACGCGATCCGCTGGACCTCGCGGTCATCGCCTCGGCGCTGATGGGCGCCTGCCTCGGTTTTCTGTGGTGGAACACCTCGCCGGCCAAGATCTTCATGGGCGACACCGGTTCACTGGCGCTCGGCGGTGTGCTCGCCGGCCTCGCGATCTGCTCCCGCACCGAGCTGCTGATCGCCCTCCTGGGCGGCCTGTTCGTGCTGATCACCATGTCGGTGGTCATCCAGGTCGGCTCCTTCAAGCTCACCGGCAAGCGCGTCTTCCGGATGGCGCCGCTTCAGCACCACTTCGAACTCAAGGGCTGGTCCGAAGTCCTGGTGGTGGTCCGTTTCTGGATCATCCAGGGCATCTGCGTGATCGTCGGACTGGGCATCTTCTACGCGGGATGGGCAGCGGACAAGTGACCGACTGGCAGGGGAAGAACGTCACCGTCGCCGGGCTCGGCGTCTCCGGCATCCCGGCGGCCAAGGTGCTGCACGGGCTCGGCGCGAAGGTCACCGTCGTCAACGACGGAGACGACGCACGCGCGCGTGAGCAGGCCGCCGAGCTTCAGGCACTGGGCGTCACCGTGCGCCTCGGTGACGGGGCGACCCTGCCCGAGGGCACCGAACTCGTCGTCACCGCACCCGGCTGGAAGCCCGACAAGCCGCTGTTCACGGCGGCGCACGAGGCCGGGGTACCGGTCTGGGGCGATGTCGAACTCGCCTGGCGGCTCAGGGAACTGGACGGCCGAAAGGCCGCCCCCTGGCTGTGCGTCACCGGCACCAACGGCAAGACGACCACCACCCAGATGCTGGCGTCCGTCCTGAAGGCGGCCGGCCTGCGCACGGCGGCCGTCGGCAACATCGGTGTCTCCCTGCTGGACGCCGTCCTCGGCGAGGAGCCGTACGACGTCCTCGCCGTGGAGCTGTCCAGCTACCAGCTGCACTGGGCGCCCTCGCTGCGCGCCCACTCGGCCGCCGTCCTGAACCTCGCCCCCGACCACCTCGACTGGCACGGCTCCATGGAGGCGTACGCCAAGGACAAGGGCCGTGCCTACGAGGGCAATCAGGTCGCCTGCGTCTACAACGTCGCCGACAAGGCCACCGAGGACCTGGTCCGGGAGGCGGACGTCGAGGAGGGCTGCCGGGCGATCGGCTTCACCCTGGGCGCCCCCGCGCCGTCCCAACTCGGCGTCGTGGACGGCATCCTGGTCGACCGCGCCTTCGTCGAGAACCGGCAGCAGAACGCCCAGGAGCTCGCCGAGGTCTCCGACGTCCGCCCGCCCGCCCCGCACAACATCGCCAACGCCCTTGCCGCGGCGGCCCTCGCGCGCGCCTTCGGGGTGCCCGCCAAGGCCGTACGGGACGGCCTGCGGGCCTTCACACCGGACGCCCACCGCATCGCCCACGTGGCGGACGTGGACGGCGTCGCGTACATCGACGACTCCAAGGCGACCAACACGCACGCGGCGGAAGCCTCGTTGGCGGCCTACGAGTCGATCGTCTGGATCGCCGGCGGACTGGCGAAGGGCGCCACCTTCGACGAGCTGGTCGCCAAGTCGGCCAAGCGGCTTCGCGCGGCGGTGCTCATCGGTGCCGATCGCGCCCTGATCCGTGAAGCCCTGGCGCGACACGCCCCGGAAGTACCCGTCGTCGACCTCGAGCGGACGGACACTGGGGCGATGCTCGCGGCTGTCCAGGAGGCTCGGCGCCTCGCCGTCGAAGGCGACACGGTGCTCCTCGCCCCGGCCTGCGCCTCCATGGACATGTTCGTCAACTACAACCAGCGCGGTGACATGTTCGCCCAGGCGGTTGGCGAACTCGGAACCTGACCCGGCCGCCTGCCGGGCGACCTTGGGAGGGACGCGTGGGACCGTCACGGCCGACGTACGGCGCGGCAGCCGGGTACAGCGGTTGCGCCGCGCACCGGGGAGCAGCCGATGCCCGGTAGCCGTACCGGGCGTCCGCCTGTCCAGCGGACCGTCCGCAGACCCGCGACAGCCTCCCGCCCGCTGCGCGACAACCCCGTACGACGGCTCTACACGCGTGCGCAGAAGGCCTGGGACCGGCCGCTGACCGCGTACTACCTGATCTTCGGCGGCAGCCTGCTGATCACCGTCCTGGGCCTCGTGATGGTCTACTCGGCCTCCCAGATCACCGCGCTCCAGATGTCGTTGCCGGGATCGTTCTTCTTCCGCAAACAGTTCCTGGCCGCCTCCATCGGGGCCGCGCTGCTGCTGGTCGCCTCCCGGATGCCGGTGAAACTGCACCGGGGGCTCGCCTACCCGATCCTCGCGGGCGCCGTGTTCATGATGGCGCTGGTGCAGGTGCCCGGGATAGGGATGTCGGTCAACGGCAACCAGAACTGGATCTCGCTCGGCGGCTCCTTCCAGATCCAGCCCAGCGAGTTCGGCAAGCTCGCGCTGGTGCTCTGGGGCGCCGATCTGCTCGCCCGCAAACAGGACAAGAAGCTGCTCGCGCAGTGGAAACACATGCTGGTGCCGCTGGTGCCGGTCGCGTTCATGCTGCTCGGGCTGATCATGCTCGGCGGCGACATGGGCACGGCGATCATCCTGACGGCGATCCTGTTCGGGCTCCTGTGGCTGGCGGGAGCGCCCACGCGGCTCTTCGTCGGGGTGCTGTCGATCGCGGCGGCCCTCGGTGTGATCCTTATCAAGACCAGCCCGAACCGGATGGCCCGCCTGCAGTGCATCGGCGCGACCGACCCCGGCCCCGGCGACGCCTGCTGGCAGGCGGTGCACGGGATCTACGCCCTGGCCTCCGGCGGGATCTTCGGCTCGGGACTCGGTGCGAGTGTGGAGAAATGGGGCCAACTCCCCGAAGCCCACACCGACTTCATCTTCGCCGTCACCGGCGAGGAACTGGGTCTCGCGGGGACGCTGTCGGTACTCGCCCTGTTCGCGGCTCTAGGCTATGCGGGTATCCGCGTGGCCGGACGCACGGAGGACCCCTTCGTGAGGTATGCCGCGGGAGGCGTGACCACCTGGATCACCGCTCAGGCGGTGATCAACATCGGTGCGGTGCTCGGCCTGCTGCCGATCGCCGGCGTCCCGCTCCCGCTGTTCTCCTACGGGGGTTCCGCCCTGCTGCCGACCATGTTCGCCATCGGGCTGCTCATCGCTTTCGCACGCGACGAGCCCGGTGCGCGGGCGGCGCTTGCGATGCGGCACCCCCGCTTTGGTAGAAAGCGGGGGGCTGGGGGCTCCGCTTTCGACCGGAGCCCCCGGAGATGGAACACGATGCGACGGCGTGCCTCGGCGGCGCGTCCGTCCGGAGAGCGGTGAATTTCGGTGCATGTCGTACTCGCTGGTGGGGGGACCGCCGGCCACATCGAGCCCGCGCTCGCCCTCGCGGACGCCCTGCGCAGGCAGGACCCCACTGTGGGGATCACGGCACTGGGCACGGAGCGCGGTCTGGAGACCACGCTCGTTCCGCAGCGGGGCTACGACCTCGCGCTGATCCCCGCCGTCCCGCTGCCGCGCAAGCCCACCCCCGAACTGATCACCGTGCCGGGCCGGCTGCGCGGCACGATCAAGGCCGCCGAGCAGATCCTGGAGCGCACCAAGGCGGACGCGGTCGTCGGCTTCGGCGGCTACGTGGCGCTGCCCGGTTACCTGGCCGCCAAGCGCCTGGGCGTCCCGATCGTCGTCCACGAGGCGAACGCCCGCCCCGGCCTGGCCAACAAGATCGGCTCGCGCTACGCGGCCCGGGTCGCCGTCTCCACGCCCGACAGCAAGCTGCGGGACGCCCGCTACATCGGCATCCCGCTGCGCCGCTCCATCGCCACCCTGGACCGCGCTGCCATGCGCCCCGAGGCACGGCACATGTTCGGGCTCGACCCCAACCTGCCCACCCTGCTGGTCTCCGGCGGTTCGCAGGGCGCCCGCCGCCTCAACGAGGTCGTCCAGCAGGTCGCGCCCTGGCTCCAGCAGGCCGGTATCCAGATCCTGCACGCGGTCGGCCCGAAGAACGAACTGCCGCAGGTGCAGCAGATGCCGGGGATGCCCCCCTACATCCCGGTACCGTACGTGGACCGGATGGACCTCGCGTACGCCGCCGCCGACATGATGCTCTGCCGCGCGGGCGCGATGACCGTCGCCGAACTCTCCGCCGTCGGGCTTCCGGCCGCCTACGTCCCGCTGCCCATCGGCAACGGTGAACAGCGGCTGAACGCCCAGCCGGTGGTCAAGGCGGGCGGCGGCCTGCTGGTCGACGACGCGGAACTGACCCCCGAGTGGGTCCGGGAGACCGTCCTGCCCGTCCTCGCCGACCCGCACCGGCTGTACGAGATGTCCCGCGCCGCCAGCGAGTTCGGCCGCAGGGACGCCGACGAGCTGCTCGTCGGCATGGTGTACGAGGCGATCGCCGCCAGTCGTGCACGCCGTTAGGAAACGCGTCGGCGAGTGAGCCGAAGGGGCGCGTCGGTGTCGAGGGCCGAGCCCGCAAAGGCCCGAGAGGCCGAGCGCGGCCGTGCTCTCGGCACCGGCTGTGGCGCTTTGGAGGTGAACCGAGCCAGGAAAGGGAGTGTGCGTGGCCGGATCCGCCACCGCCGAGCGTGGTGCACGCCAGCAGGAGACGTCCGGCCCGCCCCTCGTCCGGTGGTTGGGGCCGCGCCGACTTCGTACGATCATCATTCTCGCGCTGGCCGTCGTGCTCCTGGGCGGGGGCACCGGCTGGGTGCTGTACGGCTCGCAGTGGCTGCGCGTGGAGCGGGTCTCCGTGTCCGGCACGAAGGTGCTGACGCCGCCGCAGGTGCGTGAAGCCGCCGCCGTACCGGTCGGATCGCCGCTGGTCTCGGTCGACATCGACGCGATCGAGGCCCGGCTGCGTACGGAACTGCCCCGAATTCACTCGGTCGACGTGGTGCGTTCGTGGCCCCATGGAATCGGCCTGAAAGTGACGGAGCGTACGCCGGTTCTGCTCGTGCGAAAGGGGTCGAACTTCGTGGAAGTGGACGACGAAGGCGTCCGTTTCGCCACGGTTTCCGAGGCCCCGAAAGGCGTCCCGATGCTGGAGATGACCGTTTCCTCGTCGCGTTCGGCCGCCGCGAGCCTGCGCCGCTTCGGCGAGGCCCGGCTGGTGCGGGAGGCGGTGAAGGCGGCCGGTTCCCTGCCTGCCGGCGTCGCGCGGGCCACCCGGGTCGTCAAGGTCCGTTCCTACGACGACATCTCGCTGGAGCTGAGCGGCGGTCGCACGGTCGCGTGGGGAAGTGCCGAGAAGGCCGCGGCGAAGGGCCGTACACTCACCGCTCTCATGAAAGCCGCCCCGGCTGCGCGGCACTTCGATGTCAGCGCTCCCACCGCCCCTGCGTCAGCGGGGAGTTGACGCACGTCCGCGCAGGCCAGCACCCTGGTTGGGCAGTGACACGCCTGATCACATAGGGTGAAAAGAAAAACGGGAGGTTCGGCGTGTTCGTTGAACGGGCGCCACTTGTCGACTTAGTGTCCTGTTCGGAAGACTCCAAGGAACAGACACACTGGTAACCCTAAACTTCAGCGTTAGGGTTCGGGTCGGCGAAACGGACCGTCCCATTCGGCATCAGTCGTCGGATCGCATCACCTGCGAGGCGACGACACGTAACTCGAGGCGAGAGGCCTTCGACGTGGCAGCACCGCAGAACTACCTCGCAGTCATCAAAGTCATCGGTGTCGGCGGCGGTGGTGTCAATGCCATCAACCGGATGATCGAGGTCGGTCTCAAGGGCGTCGAGTTCATCGCCATCAACACCGACGCGCAGGCGCTGTTGATGAGCGACGCCGACGTCAAGCTCGACGTCGGCCGTGAACTCACGCGCGGACTCGGCGCCGGCGCCAACCCGGCCGTGGGCCGCAAGGCCGCCGAGGACCACCGCGAGGAGATCGAGGAGGTCCTCAAGGGGGCCGACATGGTCTTCGTGACGGCCGGAGAGGGTGGCGGCACCGGCACCGGCGGCGCGCCCGTCGTGGCCAACATCGCACGCAACCTCGGCGCCCTCACCATCGGCGTGGTCACCCGCCCCTTCACCTTCGAGGGCCGGCGCCGCGCCAACCAGGCCGAGGACGGCATCGCCGAACTCCGCGAAGAGGTCGACACCCTCATCGTCATCCCCAACGACCGGCTGCTCTCCATCTCGGACCGCCAGGTCTCGGTCCTCGACGCCTTCAAGTCGGCCGACCAGGTCCTGCTCTCCGGTGTCCAGGGCATCACCGACCTGATCACCACCCCCGGTCTGATCAACCTCGACTTCGCCGACGTGAAGTCGGTCATGTCCGAGGCCGGTTCGGCCCTCATGGGCATCGGCTCGGCCCGTGGCGACGACCGCGCGGTGGCCGCCGCCGAGATGGCGATCTCCTCGCCGCTCCTGGAGGCCTCGATCGACGGCGCCCGGGGCGTCCTGCTCTCCATCTCCGGCGGCTCCGACCTCGGCCTGTTCGAGATCAACGAGGCCGCCCAGCTGGTCAGTGAGGCCGCGCACCCCGAGGCCAACATCATCTTCGGTGCGGTCATCGATGACGCCCTCGGCGACGAGGTGCGGGTCACGGTCATCGCGGCCGGCTTCGACGGGGGTCAGCCCCCGGCCCGCCGGGAGACCGTCATGGGCTCGTCCTCGTCCTCGGCGCGCCGCGAGGAGCCCACTCCGGTACGGCAGCCCGAGAGCCGGCCGTCCTTCGGCTCGCTCGGCAGCGTGACTCCCAAGGAGGAGGTGCTGCCGGCGCCCGAGCCGGTGGCCGACCTGCCGGTCTCGCCTCCGGTGCCGCCGTCGCGCTCCTACTCGGACAGCGCGGCCGAGGAGCTGGACGTGCCGGACTTCCTGAAGTGATAGGACAGCGCGAGAGCGTGAGCGGCGCGCACTTCGCCTTCACCGACCGGTGGGGCGGGGTGAGCGCCGCTCCGTATGAGGAGCTCAACCTCGGCGGAGCGGTCGGCGACGACCCCGACGCCGTACGCGTCAATCGTGAACTGGCCGCCAAGTCGCTGGGTCTGGACCCCGGCCTGGTGGTCTGGATGAACCAGGTGCACGGCAACGACGTCGCCGAGGTCGACGGACCGTGGACCACCGGGCTCACCCCGCCGGTCGACGGTCTGGTGACCGCGACCCGTGGACTCGCCCTCGCCGTGCTGACGGCGGACTGTGTGCCCGTCCTGCTCGCCGACCCCGTCGCCGGGGTGGTCGCGGCCGCGCACGCGGGACGGCCCGGCATGGTCAAGGGGATCGTGCCGGCGGCCGTCGACGCGATGGAGTCGCTCGGCGCCGTCCCCTCCCGGATCGTCGCCCGCACCGGGCCCGCCGTGTGCGGGCGGTGCTACGAGGTGCCGGAGGCGATGCGCGCCGAGGTGGCCGCCGTCGAGCCGGCGGCGAGTGCCGAGACGAGCTGGGGCACCCCCGCCGTCGACGTGATCGCCGGGGTGCACGCGCAGCTCGACCGGCTCGGGGTGCACGACCGGGAGCGTTCGCCGGTGTGCACACGGGAGTCGAACGATCACTTCTCGTATCGCCGCGACCGCTCCACGGGGCGACTCGCGGGATATGTCTGGCTGGACTGATGGGGCATGACGGACCGTAAGTACGAACTCACCGCAAACCTCGCGAAGGTGGAGGAGCGGATCGCCGCCGCCTGCGCGGCCGCGGGCCGCGCTCGGGAGGAGGTGACCCTGATCGTGGTCACCAAGACCTACCCGGCGAGCGATGTGCGGCTGCTGTCGGAACTCGGTGTGCGCCATGTCGCCGAGAACAAGGACCAGGACGCGGCGCCCAAGGCGGCCGAGTGTGCCGAGCTGCCGCTGCGGTGGCACTTCGTCGGCCAGTTGCAGACCAACAAGGTCCGTTCCGTCGTCGGTTACGCGGATGTGGTGCAGTCCGTCGACCGGGCCCGGCTGGTGACGGCCCTGTCGAAGGAGGCGGTGCGGGCCGGGCGTGAGGTGGGCTGTCTGCTTCAGGTGGCGCTCGACGCCGGGGCGAGCGAGCGGGGCGAGCGGGGCGGTGTGGCTCCGGGCGGCGTCGGGGAGTTGGCCGCTCTGGTCGCCGGATCGCCGGGGCTGCGGCTTGACGGACTGATGACCGTCGCACCTCTGACCGGGGAGTACGCCGGGCGCCAACGCGAGGCCTTCGGGCGGTTGATGGATTTGTCGACTGACCTGCGCCGAGCCCATCCGGCTGCGAACATGGTGTCGGCAGGGATGAGTGCGGACCTCGAGGACGCAGTGGCGGCCGGAGCGACACATGTACGCGTCGGCACTGCGGTACTCGGAGTCCGCCCCAGGCTCGGGTAACGTCGCCAGGAAGTCGGACCACAGCAGAAAATATGGTCATTACCGCCGAAGGGCGGACACAAGGGCCACGTGGATCGCGGGACTTGGCAGTTGAAAGTCGATCCACCACAGAGCGGAGGACTCAGAGAATGGCCGGCGCGATGCGCAAGATGGCGGTCTACCTCGGCCTCGTGGAGGACGATGGGTACGACGGCCGGGGATTCGACCCCGACGACGACTTCGAACCCGAGCTCGACCCGGAGCCCGAGCGGGACCACCGGCGACACGAGCCGTCCCACCAGTCACATGGCGCACATCAGTCCCAAAGGGACGAAGAGGTGCGAATCGTACAGCCGCCCGCGCCGCGTGAGCCGGTGGCTCGTTCCGCTTCGCTAGGCGCGGAATCCGGGCGTCCGGCGCGCATCGCGCCCGTGGCATCCATCACACAAGAACGTCAGTCCCTGGAGAAGAACGCACCGGTGATCATGCCCAAGGTCGTGTCGGAACGAGAGCCGTACCGGATCACCACGCTTCACCCCCGGACCTACAACGAGGCCCGTACCATCGGGGAACACTTCCGTGAGGGCACCCCGGTGATCATGAATCTGACTGAGATGGATGACACAGACGCGAAGCGACTTGTCGACTTTGCAGCCGGTTTGGTGTTTGGTCTTCACGGCAGCATCGAGCGGGTGACGCAGAAGGTGTTCCTGTTGTCGCCTGCTAACGTCGATGTCACGGCGGAGGACAAGGCCCGCATCGCAGAGGGCGGGTTCTTCAACCAGAGCTGAGACGCTCGACCGGAAACGGCAGTACAGAGAAGCACGGAACAGGGGAGAGGGAAGCACCGAACATGAGCGTGGTCCTGGATGTCGTCTACATCGCGCTGATGGTCTTCCTCATCGTGCTCATCTTCCGGTTGGTCATGGACTACGTCTTCCAGTTCGCCCGCTCATGGCAGCCCGGCAAGGCGATGGTGGTCGTTCTGGAGGCCACCTACACTGTCACCGATCCACCGCTCAAGCTTCTGCGGCGGGTCATCCCGCCGTTGCGTCTCGGGGGCGTGGCGCTCGACCTGTCCTTCTTCGTACTGATGATCATCGTCTACATCCTGATCTCGATCGTGAGTCGGCTGTGAGCGATGTGAACTACCGTCTTGCCGATGCCGAAGACTACGTTGAGGTGAAGAGATGCCGTTGACCCCCGAGGACGTGCGGAACAAGCAGTTCACGACCGTCCGCCTCCGAGAAGGCTATGACGAGGACGAGGTCGATGCCTTCCTCGATGAGGTCGAAGCCGAACTGACCCGCCTGCTTCGTGAGAACGAGGACCTGCGGGCCAAGCTGGCCGCGGCCACGCGCGCTGCTGCCCAGAACCAGCAGAACATGCGCAAGCCGCCCGAACAGGACCAGCAGCAGGGTGGCATGCCCCAGCAAGGCGGCATGCAGCAGGGCGGTATGCAGCAGCAGGGCATGCCCCAGCAGGGGATGCCTCCGCAGGGCATGCCGCAGCAGGGCATGCGAGGCCCCGGCGCCCCGGTGCCCGCCGGCATATCGGGCCCGCCGCAGCAGCAGATGGGTGGCCCCATGGGTGGCCCGCCCCAGCTGCCCAGCGGTGCGCCGCAGTTGCCCGCCGGTCCTGGCGGTGGTCAGGGTGGTCCGCAGGGCCAGGGTCCGATGGGCCAGGGTCCGATGGGTCAGAACCCCATGCAGCAGCAGATGGGCCAGGGCCCCATGGGTCAGGGTCCGATGGGTCAGGGTCCGATGGGTCAGGGCCCCATGGGTCAGGGTCCGATGGGTCAGAACCCCATGCAGCAGCAGATGGGTGGCCCGATGGGCGGTCCGATGGGCGGCCCCGGTCAGGGCCCCGGTGGCGACAGCGCCGCCCGTGTCCTCTCGCTGGCCCAGCAGACCGCCGACCAGGCGATCGCCGAGGCCCGTTCCGAGGCCAACAAGATCGTCGGTGAGGCGCGTTCGCGTGCCGAGGGTCTCGAGCGGGACGCCCGTGCCAAGGCCGACGCCCTGGAGCGGGACGCGCAGGAGAAGCACCGCGTCGCGATGGGCTCCCTGGAGTCCGCCCGCGCCACGCTGGAGCGCAAGGTCGAGGACCTGCGTGGCTTCGAGCGCGAGTACCGCACGCGTCTGAAGTCCTACCTCGAGTCCCAGCTGCGTCAGCTGGAGACCCAGGCCGACGACTCGCTCGCTCCGCCGCGGACTCCGGCCACGGCATCGCTGCCGCCGTCCCCGGCGCCTTCCATGGCTCCGGCCGGCGCCGGTGCTCCGTCCTACGGCGGCAACCCGGGCATGGGTGCTCCCAGCCCGGCCGCTCCGTCCTACGGCGGGCAGCAGCAGATGTCCCCGGCGATGACCCAGCCGATGGCGCCGGTGCGGCCGCAGGGCCCGTCGCCCATGGGCCAGGCTCCCTCGCCGATGCGTGGCTTCCTCATCGACGAGGACGACAACTGACGGCCTGTAGTACGCCTTAGGCGTCGGCAGCGTTCAAAGGGCGGGACCCCGGATCACCATCCGGGGTCCCGCCCTTTTTACGCGTGTTGACGGCGATCATGCGCGCGATTTCCCCCGTGAGGCCGCCGGGAGTCCGCACGCCGGACATGCGCGGGGCCCGGCCCCCACCGGGGGAGCCGGGCCCTCGCGGAGGTGCCTTACGCCTTGCGCAGACGGAACGTCAGCGTCAGGCCCTCGTCCGTGAACGGGGCGCCGTAGGTGTCGTCCGCCTCACCCTGGGCGAAGTCCGTGGCGAGGACCTCGTCGGCGATGAGGCCGGCGTGGCCGGACAGCGCGTCGGCGGTCGCCGGGTCGGTCGCGGTCCAGCGCAGCGCGATGCGGTCGGCGACGTCGAGGCCGCTGTTCTTGCGGGCCTCCTGGATCAGCCTGATCGCGTCCCGTGCCAGGCCCGCGCGGCGCAGCTCCTCGGTGATCTCCAGGTCGAGGGCGACCGTCGCGCCGGAGTCGGAGGCGACCGACCAGCCTTCGCGCGGGGTCTCCGTGATGATGACCTCGTCTGGGGCCAGGGTGATCGTCTCGCCGTCGACCTCCACCGAGGCCGTGCCCTCGCGCAGGGCGAGGGAGAGCGCGGCGGCGTCGGCATTGGCGACGGCCTTGGCCACGTCCTGGACGCGCTTGCCGAACCGCTTGCCCAGGGCCCGGAAGTTGGCCTTGGCGGTCGTGTCGACCAGACTGCCGCCGACCTCGGAGAGGGACGCCAGCGACTCGACGTTGAGCTCCTCCGTGATCTGCCCGTGCAGCTCGGGGTCGAGGGAGCCGAAGCCGCTCGCGGCGATCAGGGCGCGCTTCAGGGGCTGGCGGGTCTTCACGCCCGACTCCGCGCGGGTGGCGCGGCCCAGCTCCACCAGGCGGCGGACCAGGACCATCTGCTTCGACAGCTCCGGGTCGATCGCGGCGAGGTCGGCCTCCGGCCAGGCGGCCAGGTGGACGGAGTCCGGGGCGCCCGGGGTGACCGGCACGACGAGGTCCTGCCAGACGCGCTCGGTGATGAACGGGGTCAGCGGGGCCATCAGCTTGGTGACCGTCTCGACGACCTCGTGCAGGGTGCGCAGCGCGGCCTTGTCGCCCTGCCAGAAGCGGCGACGGCTGCGGCGGACGTACCAGTTGGACAGGTCGTCGACGAACGCGGAGAGCAGCTTGCCGGCGCGCTGGGTGTCGTACGCCTCCAGAGCCTGCGTCACCTGGTCGGTGAGCGCGTGGAGTTCGGACAGCAGCCAGCGGTCCAGGACCGGGCGGTCGGCCGGGGCCGGGTCGGCCTCGCTCGGCGCCCAGCCGGACGTACGGGCGTACAGGGCCTGGAAGGCGACGGTGTTCCAGTACGTCAGGAGCGTCTTGCGGACGACCTCCTGGATGGTGTTGTGGCCCACGCGGCGGGCCGCCCACGGGGAGCCGCCGGCCGCCATGAACCAGCGGACCGCGTCGGCGCCGTGCTGGTCCATCAGCGGGATCGGCTGGAGGATGTTGCCCAGGTGCTTGGACATCTTGCGGCCGTCCTCGGCGAGGATGTGGCCGAGGCAGACGACGTTCTCGTACGACGACTTGTCGAAGACCAGCGTGCCGACGGCCATCAGCGTGTAGAACCAGCCGCGGGTCTGGTCGATGGCCTCGCTGATGAACTGCGCCGGGTAGCGGGACTCGAAGAGGTCCTTGTTCTTGTACGGGTAGCCCCACTGCGCGAACGGCATCGAACCCGAGTCGTACCAGGCGTCGATGACCTCCGGCACGCGCGTGGCCGTCCGCCCGCAGTCGTCGTGGGGGCAGGCGAAGGTGACCGCGTCGATGTACGGGCGGTGCGGGTCCAGCTCGGACTGGTCGGTGCCGGTCAGCTCGGTGAGCTCCGCGCGGGAGCCGGCGACGGTGAGGTGGTCGTCCTCGCAGCGCCAGATCGGCAGCGGGGTGCCCCAGTAGCGGTTGCGGGAGAGCGCCCAGTCGATGTTGTTGTTCAGCCAGTCGCCGTACCGGCCGTGCTTGACCGTGTCGGGGAACCAGTTGGTCTTCTCGTTCTCCTGGAGGAGGCGGTCCTTGACGGCCGTGGTGCGGATGTACCAGGACGGCTGCGCGTAGTAGAGGAGCGCGGTGTGGCAGCGCCAGCAGTGCGGGTAGCTGTGCTCGTACGGGATGTGCCTGAAGAGCAGGCCGCGCTGCTGGAGGTCCTCGGTGAGCTTTTCGTCCGCCTTCTTGAAGAAGACGCCGCCCACCATCGGGACGGACTCCTCGAAGGTGCCGTCCGGGCGTACCGGGTTGACGACCGGCAGGCCGTAGGAGCGGCAGACCTTGAGGTCGTCCTCACCGAAGGCGGGGGACTGGTGGACCAGACCGGTGCCGTCCTCGGTGGTGACGTACTCGGCGTTCACCACGTAGTGGGCGGGTTCCGGGAACTCCACGAGCTCGAACGGACGTTGATAGGTCCAGCGCTCCATTTCGGCGCCGGTGAAGGTCTGGCCGGTGGTCTCCCAGCCCTCGCCGAGCGCCTTGGCCACCAGCGGCTCGGCGACGACGAGCTTCTCCTCGCCGTTGGTCGCCACGACGTAGGCGACCTCGGGGTGCGCGGCCACGGCCGTGTTGGAGACCAGCGTCCAGGGGGTCGTCGTCCACACCAGGAGGGCGGCCTCGCCGGCGAGCGGACCGGAGGTGAGCGGGAAACGGACGTACACGGAGGGGTCGACGACCGTCTCGTAGCCCTGGGCCAGCTCGTGGTCGGACAGACCCGTGCCGCAGCGGGGGCACCAGGGGGCGACGCGGTGGTCCTGGACCAGCAGGCCCTTGTTGAAGATCTCCTTCAGCGACCACCAGACCGACTCGATGTACTCGGGGTCCATCGTGACGTAGGCGTCGTCGAGGTCGACCCAGTAGCCCATGCGGGTCGTCAGCTCGGAGAAGGCGTCGGTGTGGCGGAGCACGGACTCGCGGCACTTGTCGTTGAAGGCGGCGATGCCGTACGCCTCGATGTCCTGCTTGCCGGAGAAGCCCAGCTCCTTCTCGACCGCCAGCTCCACCGGGAGGCCGTGACAGTCCCAGCCGGCCTTGCGGGCCACGTGGTAGCCGCGCATGGTGCGGAAGCGGGGGAAGACGTCCTTGAAGACGCGCGCCTCGATGTGGTGGGCGCCCGGCATTCCGTTGGCGGTGGGCGGGCCCTCGTAGAACACCCACTCGGGGCGGCCCTCGGACTGCTCCAGGCTCTTGGCGAAGATCTTCTGCTCGCGCCAGAACTCGAGCACCGCGTGCTCGAGGGCGGGCAGGTCGACCTGGGCGGGCACTTGGCGGTACTGCGGCTGCGTATTCAACGAGCTTCCTCCGGCGGACATACTGCCTTCCGTCGGAGGGACGAGAGCCGACTTGTCTGTCTGCGCCGTGTGCGGCGCGCTCCCGCGGTACCACCCTCCTTGGCCCTCCGGTGCGCTCTGCGCGCCGGTGAGCCCCCTCATTGGGGTCGCGATGCCGGTTCTACTGGCCCTCGCCTGACGGCTGCGGCTTTCTTCCGGCGGCTCCGGGGTGATCTTCGCGTCGCGCTCGCCCCCGGGCTTCCACCGTCCCCGGGTCGCTCTGGGCTGCGTACGCCGCTACTCGTCCCCATCCACACTTTTCGCTCCGCCCAGTGTACGGCTCCCCGACAACAGCGGCCGACGGGTTTTCGGGGGCGCGGGACCCGGCCGACGACCGGGTGCGGAATGACCCGAATGGTGGCTGTCTGTAATGGTCCGTGCGTTCGGATTCCGGGATGCCCGGCTCGGCGGATTACCGGGCGGGGAGCTGGGCACAACGGATGCAGGCTTGCCGCGAGGCGGGCGAATCGAGCGGTGCGCCCCGTTGCCGCGGGCTTCGAGTCGATTTATCGTCCCAGCACGATTCGCGTGCAAGATCACAATATGTGAAGGGGCCGCGGCCATGGTGGCGAAGAAGACCGCCGTACAGCAGTCGGCGTCCGGCAGCTCCACGAGTGCCTCCGGTGCCTCCGGCGGTGCGGCCAAGGACTCCAGGGCCGTGAAGACGGTGCGGTCCGCGACCGCCGGAGCGCCGAAGAAGGCCGCGGCGAGGAAGGCGGCTGCCAAGAAGGCAGTGGCCCCAAGACCTGAGGAGGAGCGAGCGGCGGCGGCCGAGGCGGCGGAGCCGGTCGAGAGGGGCGGACATGCCGGGAAGGCGCCCGCCGCGAAGAAGAGCGCCGCGAAGAGAGCGGTGAAGAAGGCGGCCACGCAGGCGGTGGTCGCCACGAAGGCAGCCACCAGGAAGCCGACCGCCAAGAAGACGGTTGCCAGGAAGACCGCGGCCAAGAAGGCGGCCGCGGCGCAGACGGCGACCGCGAAGAAGTCGGCTGCCCAGAAGGCGGCCACCAAGAAGGTCACCGCCGAGAAGGCGGCGGTCGAGAAGATCGCCGGCGCCGAAGGCGTGACCGGGACGAGTGCGGGCAGGAAGAGCACGGCCAAGAAGGTGGGCGCGGCCTCGGCCGCGGAGCAGACGGGAGCCACGACTGTGGTTGCGAAGAAGACTCCGGGTACGGCCACGGCGGCGAAGACCGCTGTTCCCAAGGCGCGCCTAGCGGCGGTGGAGCCCGGCGAGCTCGCGGTGCGCCCCGGCGAGGAGCCGTGGACGCCGCAGGAGGTCGAGGAGGCCCGTGCGGAGCTCCAGTCCGAGCAGGGGCGGCTACGGGCGGAGCTCGCCGCGTCCGAGGCGGCCCTGACGGGGCTGATGCGGGACTCGGGGGACGGCGCGGGCGACGACCAGGCGGACACCGGGACGAAGAACATCACGCGGGAACACGAACTGGCGCTGGCCGCCAACGCGCGCGAGATGCTGGTCCAGACCGAGCACGCCCTGGAACGGCTGGACGCCGGCACGTACGGCCTGTGCGAGAACTGCGGCCAGGCCATCGGCAAGGCCCGGATGCAGGCCTTCCCGAGGGCCACACTGTGCGTCGAGTGCAAGCAGAAGCAGGAGCGTCGGTACTGATCACCTGGCGGTCGGGGGGTGTGCCGTACCCTCGTCCTCAGTCAGGTACCTAGGTTGAGGGACTCACGTGGCAGAGGCGGAGCGCGTCATCGGTACGCCGGACATCCCAGAGGCGGGATCCGAGCCGGAGCAGTCGTCCGGCCCGGACGGGCAGGAGAGCACCGAGGCGCGGCCCAGGGGCAAGCGCCGGATCGCCGTGCTCTTCACCGTCGCCTCGGTCGCGTACGTGATCGACCTGGTGAGCAAGATGCTCGTGGTCGCCAAGCTGGAGCACCACGCGCCGATCGAGATCATCGGGGACTGGCTGAAGTTCGAGGCCATCCGCAACGCGGGCGCGGCCTTCGGCTTCGGGGAGGCCTTCACCATCATCTTCACGGTGATCGCGACGGCCGTGATCGTGGTGATCGCCCGGCTCGCCCGCAAGCTCTACAGCCTGCCCTGGGCGATCGCCCTGGGGCTGCTGCTGGGCGGCGCGCTGGGCAACCTCACCGACCGGATCTTCCGTGCGCCGGGCGTCTTCGAGGGCGCGGTCGTGGACTTCATCGCCCCGAAGCACTTCGCGGTCTTCAACCTCGCGGACTCGGCGATCGTCTGCGGCGGCATCCTGATCGTGCTGCTGTCCTTCAAGGGCCTGGACCCGGACGGGACCGTCCACAAGGACTGACCGCCCGGCGGTTGTCCACAGGGCCGTACGGCGGTACCGGAGCCGTCCGGCATACTCGACGGGTGAGCACGATTCCCGAGACCCGTACCCTGCCCGTGCCGGACGGCCTGGAGGGCGAGCGCGTAGACGCCGCCATCTCCCGCATGTTCGGCTTCTCCCGTACGAAGGCCGCCGAGCTGGCTGCGGCGGGGAAGGTCACGGTCGACGGCTCGGTGGTCGGCAAATCCGAGCGGGTGATCGGCGGGGCCTGGCTGGAGGTCGAGATGCCGCAGGCTCCGGCGCCGGTGCAGATCGTCGCCGAGCCGGTCGAGGGCATGGAGATCGTGCACGACGACGACGACGTGGTCGTGATCGTCAAGCCGGTCGGCGTGGCCGCGCACCCGTCGCCCGGCTGGAGCGGGACGACCGTCATCGGCGGGCTCGCCGCTGCCGGGTACCGCATCTCCACCTCCGGTGCCGCCGAGCGCCAGGGCATCGTGCACCGCCTCGACGTCGGCACCTCGGGGCTGATGGTGGTCGCCAAGTCGGAGCGCGCGTACACGTCGCTGAAGCGCCAGTTCAAGGAGCGCACGGTCGACAAGCGCTACCACACGCTCGTCCAGGGCCACCCCGACCCGACCAGCGGCACCATCGACGCGCCCATCGGCCGGCACCCGCACCACGACTACAAGTGGGCGGTCACGGCCGAGGGCAAGCCGTCCGTCACGCACTACGACCTGATCGAGGCCTTCCGCGCGGCCTCCCTGCTGGACGTGAAGCTGGAGACGGGCCGTACGCACCAGATCCGCGTCCACATGGCCGCCCACCGCCACCCCTGCGTCGGCGACCTGACGTACGGCGCCGACCCCACGCTGTCCAAGCGGCTGGGCCTGACCCGGCAGTGGCTGCACGCGGTGCGGCTGGGCTTCGAGCACCCCGGGGACGGGCAGTGGGCGGAGTTCGCCAGCGACTATCCCGAGGACCTGGCCAAGGCCCTGGAGCAGGTCCGCGAGGAGACCTACGGATGAGCGGCCCGCACGGGTACACGGTGCGGGTCGCCGAGGACCCAGCCGACCGGGAGGCGTGCTTCGCGGTGCGCAAGGAGGTCTTCGTCGGCGAGCAGGGTGTGCCCGAGGACCTGGAGTACGACGCGCACGACCCCGGCGCCGTGCATGTGCTGGCGGTCAGGGAGGACGGGCTGCCGCTCGGCACCGGGCGGCTGCTGTACGGCGAGGCGGTCGCCGACCGGACCGGCGGCGACCTGTCGGTGGGCTCGCTGGGGCGGCTCGCCGTGACCCGGGAGGCGCGCGGTCTGGGCGTCGGGGCGGCGCTGGTGCGGGCCATCGAGGATGCGGCACGCGCGCGGGGGCTCGCGGCCGTGGACCTGCACGCACAGACCCAGGCGCTGGGGTTCTACGAGCGGCTGGGGTACGCGGCCTACGGGCCGCAGGACATGGAGGCGGGGATTCCGCACCGGTCCATGCGGCGTCCTCTGTAGCGGACGGTGCTCGTGCGACGCTGGAGGTCTGGATGTTCTTGATCGTCTAGACCCGGAGCGCTGACCGTGGACCAGCTGGCCCTGTTGTTCGTCCTGTTGCTCGGGGCCGTGGTGAGCGTCCCGGTCGGGGACCGGTTCGGGTTGCCGGCGCCGGTGCTCATGACCCTGCTCGGGATCGTCCTCGCGGTGCTCGACTTCGTGCCCAACGTGGACATCCCGCCGGACCTGATCCTGCCCCTCCTGCTGCCTCCCCTCCTGTACGCGGCGGTGCGGCGCACCTCGTGGCGGCAGTTCGCGGCGAACGTGCGGCCCATCTTCCTGCTGGCCGTGGCGCTGGTGTTCGTCACGACGGTGTGCGTGGCGGCCGTGGCCCACACGATCGTGCCGGGGCTGCCGATCGCCGCGGCCGTGGCGCTGGGCGCCCTGGTCGCGCCGCCCGACCCGGTGGCCGCCACCGCGGTGGCCGGACAGCTCGGGCTGCCCCGCCGGCTGGTGTCCATCCTGGAGGGCGAGGGGCTGTTCAACGACGTGACGGCCATCGTGCTCTACCACGTCGCGATCGCCGCGGCCGTGAGCGGGTCGTTCTCGCCGTGGCGGGCCGGGCTCGACCTGGTGCTGTCCGCGGTGGTGGCGGTGGCGGTCGGTGTCGCGCTCGGCTGGGGTGCGAACAGACTGCTGGACGTCCTCGGGGACACGACGTTGCAGATCGGGCTGACGCTCCTGGTGCCGTACGCCTCGTACGTGCTGGCGGAGGAGTTCCACGGGTCCGGGGTGCTGGCCGTCCTGACCACGGCCATGTTCCTCGCCGAGTACGCCACCGACCCCGACGACGTGCTGACCCGGCTGGCCGGCCACACCTTCTGGGACATCATCGACACCCTCGTCACGGGCGTCGCGTTCGGGCTGATCGGCCTGGAACTGCACAACGCGATCCGGACGGCGTCCGGACGCTGGGGGGAGATGCTGGGCTGGGCCGGGGTGATCGTGGTCGTCGTGGTCGTCGTACGGCTGCTGTGGCTGCTGCCGGCGACCTGGCTGACGCAACGGCTGCACGCAAGGCAGGACCACCTCGAGGACATTCCGACGAACTGGCGGGAGACCCTCGTCATGTGGTGGGCCGGGATGCGCGGGGTGGCCTCGGTGGCGCTGGCGCTGGCCGTGCCGCTGACGACCGACGACGGCGGGCCCTTCCCCGACCGGGACGAGATCATCTTCATCGCGTTCGGCGTGATCATGGCGACGCTGGTCCTTCAGGGACTGACCCTGCCGTGGCTGGTGAAGCGCCTCGACGTGCGGTCGGACACCGACCGCGAGAAGGAGTTCGAGAAGGAGCTCGCGGTGCGGGCCGCGAAGGCGGCGAAGCGGCGGCTGCGGGAGATCGAGGCCGAGGAGGAGCTGCCGGAGGAACTGTCCGAGCAGATGCTGCGGCGGGCCTTCGACATCGGGTTGCGGATCAGCCCCGACGTCGGGGAGGACGAACGGCGGGAGGGCCACGACCAGCGGGTGCGAAGGCTGAAGCGGGTGCGGCGGATCCAGGGGGAGATGCTCAGCGCGGCCCGGCACGAGGTGGTCGCGGCGCGCAGCGAGCCGGGCGCCGATCCGGAGATCGTGGACCGGGTGCTGCGGCATCTGGACGTGCGCAGCCTCAAGTGAGGCGACCGGGCCGGCCGGCCCTCCTTTCGCGACGGCCCGGTTCATGGCGGTCGCGCAAACCGCCACGACCCCTGTCGGTACTGCTCGTTACGCTCGGACCATGGCACGCAACGTGGTGATCAGTACAGGCGGCACAGGAATCGGGCTCGCCGCGGCGCAGGTCTTCGCCGCGGACGGGGACCGGGTGCTGCTGCTCGGGCGGCGGGCGGAAGTGCTGTGGAGAAGGCCGGGGTGGCCGGGGCGCTCACACGGGGGTGCGGAGCGCGGGAACTGACGGTCAGCGGCCCGCCCGCGGCGGCTCGTGGACGCGACGGGCCGCGCCGTCGGGCGAGGTGGACTGGCCGGGCAGGCGGCCCGGGGGCAGCGCGGCGTCCGCCGTGTTGACCCTCGGGAGCGCGTACGGGTGCTCCTTGGACAGCCAGCGGATCATCTCCTCGCGGACCCGGACCCGTACCGTCCAGATGTCGTCGGCGTCCTTCGCCGTGACCAGGGCCCGCACCTGCATGGTGTTGGGCGTGGTGTCGGTGACGTCGAGCCCGCAGGCACGGCCGTCCCAGGCCGGGCACTCGCGCAGGATGTCGCGCAGCTTCTCGCGCATCGCCTCCACCGGCGCCGCGTGGTCGACGTGGAAGTAGACGATGCCGGTCATCTGCGGGGTGCCGCGCGACCAGTTCTCGAAGGGCTTCGAGGTGAAGTACGACACGGGCATCGTGATCCGGCGCTCGTCCCAGGTCCGCACGGTCAGGAAGGTCAGGGTGATCTCCTCGACCGTGCCCCACTCGCCGTCCACGACGACCGTGTCGCCGATGCGCACCATGTCGCCGAAGGCGATCTGGAAGCCGGCGAACATGTTGCTCAGCGTCGACTGGGCGGCCACACCGGCCACGATGCCGAGGATCCCGGCGGAAGCCAGCAGGGAGGCGCCCGCCGCGCGCATGGCGGGGAACGTCAGCAGCATCGAGGCCGCCGCGACCACCCCGACGACGGCCGCCACCACCCGCATGATCAGCGACACCTGGGTCCGCACCCGCCGGACCCGGGCCGGATCGCGGTGCACGCGCGCGTAGCGCGAGTACGACGTCTCGACGATCGCCGCCGCGATCCTGATCACCAGCCAGGCCGCCGAGCCGATCAGCACCAGGGTGAGGAACTGGCCGATACCGGTCCGATGGTCCTCCAGCAACTGCGCGGCGTCGTACGACCCTCTCAGCAGCGCCGCGCACAGCACGAGCTGATAAGGGATGCGGCCACGGCGCAGCAGACCCCACAGCGGGGTCTCGGGGTGCCGCAGGTCGGCCTTGGACAGCAGGCGGTCGGTGGCCCAGCCGATGAGGACTGTCAGCACGACCGAGCCGCCGACCACGATCACGGGGCGGAGCAGGTTCTCCATGCCTTCGAACGTAACCGGGTCGGAGGGGCCTTGAACATGCGGTTTCTGTGAGGAGGCGCACGCACGGCGTTGTCGGTGCAGGCTGGCACCATGGGCACATGAACATCATGCTCTTTCATTCGACCTACGGTCCGCGGCCCGCGGTGCGCGCCGCGGCGGACCGGCTGCGCGCCGCCGGGCACGAGGTGTGGACGCCGGACCTCTTCGAGGGGCGCACGTTCGACACGGTCGAGGAGGGCATGGCGTACAACGAGGAGATCGGCAAGGACGAGCTGCTGAAGAGAGCCGTCCTGGCGGCGGCGCCCTACTCGGAGCGCGGGCTGGTGTACGCCGGGTTCTCGCTCGGCGCGTCGATCGCCCAGACCCTCGCCCTCGGTGACGCGCGGGCGCGTGGCCTGCTCCTCCTGCACGGCACCTCGGACCTCGCGCCGAACGTCTCGGTGGACGGCCTCCCGGTGCAGCTGCATGTCGCGGAGCCGGACCAGTTCGAGACCGACGACTGGCTGAGCGCCTGGTATCTCCAGATGGGCAGAGCGGGTGCCGACGTGGAGGTCTACCGGTACGCGGGAGCCGGGCACCTGTACACCGACCCCGAGCTGCCCGACTACGACGAGGAGGCGGCCGAGGCCACCTGGCGGGTGGCGCTCGGCTTCCTCGAATCGCTCTAGAAGCTTCCGGGGCTCCGGAGGGGACTAGACCGGGTCGTAGGTGCGCTCCACCTTCTGGGTGCCGGTGCGCGTGCGGTACGAGCGGGACCAGGCGGAGGTCGCCGTGGTGGTGGTGCGGTCGGACAGGACGTAGTAGTCCATCTGCGCGCGCTCGGCCGTGATGTCCAGGACGCCGTAGCCGTGCCGGTCGGTGTCCACGAAGTGGACGTGCCGGTTGGCGGCCCGGATGACCGGGGAGGCGATGGCGGTGAGTGTGCCCTCCGGGACCTTCACGATGTCGTCGAGGTTGTCGGAGGTCACCGAGGTGACCACGAACTCCGTGGCGGCCGAGGCCGACAGCGGGTAGGTCCCGGCGTCCACCGGCACGTCGTTGGCCCACGCCATGTGGATGTCACCGGTCAGGAAGACGGTGTTGCGGATGGCGTTGGAGCGCAGGTGGGCCAGGAGCTCACGGCGGTCGTCGGTGTAGCCGTCCCACTGGTCGGTGTTGAGGGCGATGCCCTCCTGGGGCAGGCCGAGCAGCTTGGCGAGCGGTTTGAACAGGTCCGCGGAGAGCGAGCCGATCGCGAACGGCGAGATCATCACCGAGTTGCCGACCAGCCGCCAGGTGGTGTCGGAGGACTTCAGCCCGGCCTTCAGCCAGTCGAGCTGGGCGCGGCCGGTGAGCGTGCGGTCCGGGTCGTCGACGGTGCCGTTGCCCACGGCGGCCTGCTGCGAGCGGAAGGACCGCAGGTCCAGCAGGGACAGATCGGCGAGCTTGCCGAAGCGCAGCCGGCGGTAGGTGGTGCCGGCGATGGCCGGCCGGACCGGCATCCACTCGAAGTAGGCCTGCTTGGCGGCCGCCTGACGAGCTGGCCAGGCGCCCTCCGTGCCCTCGGTGTGGTTCTCGGCGCCACCCGACCAGGTGTCGTTGGCGAACTCGTGGTCGTCCCAGATCGCGACGACCGGCGCCTTCGCGTGCAGGGCCTGGAGGTCCGGGTCGGTCTTGTACTTGCCGTGCCGGGTGCGGTAGTCGGCGAGGGTGAGGATCTCGTGGGTGGGCGCCGTCTGCCGTACGACGGTCCCGCGCGTGCCGTACTCGCCGGTGCCGTACTCGTAGATGTAGTCCCCGAGATGCAGCCAGGCGTCCAGGTCGCCACGGGCCGCGAGGTGACGGTAAGAGGAGAAGTAGCCGGCCTCCCAGTTGGCGCAGGAGACCACACCGAAGCGCAGGCCGGGCACGGCGGCGTCCGCCGCCGGCGCGGTGCGGGTGCGCGCCACCGGGGAGTCGGTGCCGCCGGCCGAGAAGCGGAACCAGTAGTCGGTGGCGGGCGCGAGACCGCGGATGTCGGCCTTGACGGTGTGGTCGGTCGCGGCGGAGGCGGTGGTGGAGCCCTTGGCGACCACGTTCGTCAGTGCCCTGTCCGTGGCGACGACCCAGCTCACCTCGGTGTCCGGACCGAGCCCGGAGCCGGGTATCGCCTCGGCGGTGGGTGTCACCCGGGTCCACAGCAGGACACCGTCGGGCAGCGGGTCGCCGGAGGCCAGGCCGTGCAGGAAGACGGGGGCCTCGGCGGCACGGGCCGGCAGCGCGGCGGCGAGCGGGCCGGCCAGCACGGCGGTGGCGGCCACGGCCTTGAGCGCCGTACGGCGGCGCGGCGACAGCGAGTTGGGGCGCTCTGACGGGGCGTCGGCGCTCTCGGAGGATCTGTATCGACTGGTCACGGGCGATCAGATTACTGGCCAGTACGACAGAAGAGCGGGCGAACTCCCAAAAGTTCGCCCGCTCTTCCTCGGAGTGTCGGATCAGAAGCCGGTCAGCCCTTGAGAGCCGCGTCGACCGCCGTGGTGAAGTCGGCGACCGTCATCGGGGCGTTCTTACCGTCGGAGCCGGTCAGCGTCTTGCCGTCCATCTTCAGCGTCGGGGTGCCCGAGACACCGCTCTTGTCGAACGTCTTGGACATCTCCAGCGCCCACCGGTCGTAGGTGCCGTTCTTCACGGCGCTCTGGAACTTGGCGTTGCCCTTCAGCGCCGAGACCGTGTCCGCCACCTTGATCAGGTAGGAGTCGTCCTTGAACTTGTCCTCGGTCTCCTCGGGGTGGTACTTCGCCGAGTACAGCGCGGTCTTGTACTCGAGGAACGCCTCGGGGCTGACGTTGAGCGCGGCGCCCAGGGCGCTGAGCGCGTTCTTGGAGCCCTCGCCGGTCAGGCTGTCGTCGAGGAAGGTCGCGCCCACGTACTGGAGCTTGAACTTGCCGGCGTCGTAGTCGCTCTTCACCGTGGCGCCGACGGTCTGCTCGAACGAGGCGCAGATCGGGCAGCGCGGGTCCTCGTACATCACGAGCGTCTTCTTGGCGCTCGCCTTGCCCATGACGACCGTCGTGCCGTTCTTGCCGCTCGTGTTGGCCGGCGCGACCAGCTTGGCCTTGGCCGCGTCCTCCCAGTAGCCGGGCTTGTTGGCCTGGACGACCGCGTAACCTATGCCGCCGGCTGTCGCGAGCACGCCGACGACCGAGCAGGCGACGATGATCTGCCGCTTGACCTTGGCCCGCTTGGCCTCGCGCTCGCGCTCGATGCGCAGCCGCTCCCGGGCCGCCGTCTTCGCCGCCGCGCTGTTCCGCTTGCTCATGGTGTTCTCCAAAGGGGACGCGCACGCACACGGCGTACGCGGAAGTTCGTGTGGGGACTGAGGGACTGAAGTGGTGCCCGGGGTGCCTGGGCCTGCGCAGACGTTGAGGGTCTGTTCAGGCCGCGGCGGGCGAGCACGGCGGTCCACGCCGTCCCAGGGAGTGCACGAGGATCCGCTCGCGGACGGTGGTCGAGCGGCGGACGGGCCGGGGCAGGCGGCGGGCCGCCGGGGCGCGTCGCACGGTCACGGCGGCGACGGCCAGCAGCAGCGGCCGGAAGGTCGTCGCGGTCGCGGCCCGCAGCAGCTGGGCCAGCGCCCGCTCGCCCCGGCGCAGCCAGGCGGCCGCGATCAGGCCGACGCAGACGTGCGCGCCGAGCAGCAGCCACGCGGCGGCGGGGTCGGGGTGGGCGAGGAGCCCGCCCAGCTGGTCGGTGTCGGTGCCGGTGACCTGGGCCAGCGGGGTGCCGACGGGTGTGCCGTCGCCGCACAGCACGTCCCAGCCGACCGAGGCCAGCGGGCCGGCGACCGGGCCGCCGGCCCGGCCGTAGCAGACGTGCTGGCCGGTGGTGAAGACGGTGTCGGCCGCCAGCTCCAGCGGGATCAGCAGGGCGGCGATCCGCCCGAAGCCGCACTCGCGGCCGGCGAGGACGTACGCGAGGGCGAACACGGCGGCCGCGACGGCGGCCACCGTGTTGAGCGGCAGCGGGGCCCGGGACAGCAGCACGTGCGACGCGGTGCTGAGCGTCACGACGCATGCCGTGAACAGCGCCGCGCGTACGGCTCTGAGGCGGGTCCCGGATATGTCCATAGCGGAGGAGAGTGTGTCACGTGCTCCTGTAGGAGACCCCTAAAGGGTCCCTGTGAGAAGGCGGACCGTCAGAGACCTGGGATCCGGCCGTTGCGGAACAGGTCGACGAAGATCTGGTGGTCGGTACGCGCGCGTGCGCCGTACGTGTGCGCGAAGTCGACCAGCAGCGGCGCGAAGCCGTCCTCGTCGGCCGCGATCGCCGCGTCGATGGCCCGCTCGGTGGAGAAGGGCACCAGGGACTCGCCGGAGGTGTCGTCCGCCGCCGCGTGCATCGTGGCCGTGGCCCGGCCCAGGTCGGCGACGACGCCCGCGATCTCCTCCGGGTCGTCGATGTCGCCCCAGTCCAGGTCGACCGCGTACGGCGAGACCTCGGCGACCAGCTGTCCCGCGCCGCCCAGCTCGGTCCAGCCCAGCCACGGGTCGGCGTGCTGCTGGAGGGCGCGCTGGGAGATCACCGTGCGGTGGCCCTCGTGCTGGAAGTAGTCGCGGATCGCCGGGTCCGTGATGTGCCGGGAGACGGCCGGCGTCTGGGCCTGCTTGATGTAGATCACGACGTCGTTCTCCAGGGCGTCGCTGTGGCCCTCGAGGAGGATGTTGTACGACGGCAGACCGGCCGAGCCGATGCCGATGCCCCGGCGGCCGACGACGTCCTTCACGCGGTAGGAGTCCGGGCGGGCCAGGGAGGTCTCCGGAAGGGTCTCCAGGTAGCCGTCGAAGGCCGCGAGCACCTTGTAGCGGGTGGCCGCGTCCAGCTCGATGGAGCCGCCGCCCGGCGCGAAGCGGCGCTCGAAGTCACGGATCTCCGTCATCGAGTCCAGCAGCCCGAAGCGGGTCAGCGAGCGGGCGTCGCGCAGCGCGTCGAGCAGCGGGCCCTGCGCGGTGTCCAGGGTGAAGGGCGGCACCTCGTCGCTCTTGGCGCCGGTGGCCAGCGCGTGGATCCGCTCCCGGTACGCGCCCGCGTACACCTCCACCAGCTCGCTGATCTGCTCGTCGCTGAGCGCCTTCGCGTACCCGATGAGGGCGATGGAGGCGGAGAGGCGCTTCAGGTCCCAGGTGAAGGGGCCGACGTACGCCTCGTCGAAGTCGTTGACGTTGAAGATCAGCCGGCCGGTCGCGTCCATGTACGTGCCGAAGTTCTCCGCGTGCAGGTCGCCGTGGATCCACACGCGCGAGGTGCGCTCGTCGAGGAACGGGCCGCCCCGCTTCTCGGCGTCGAGGTCGTGGTAGAAGAGGCCCGCGGTGCCGCGGTAGAACGCGAACGCCGAGGCCGCCATCTTCCGGAACTTCACCCGGAACGCGGCCGGGTCGGCGGCCAGGAGCTCGCCGAACGCGGTGTCGAAGACGGCGAGGATCTCCTCGCCGCGGTGCTCGTCGTTGAGCTGCGGAACCGACATCGCTGGGTGCCTCCTGGTGCATGACATGTACGACAGCGTTTCTGTCGCATCCAACGGGCGGGGCCGGGCGAAAGTGCCCGCGGCCTCACCCGTGAAGGTACGTGGGGAACGAGCCCGGGTGTCAGTCGCGAGGCATAGACTTCGACGCTGTCCCCCGATCCGTCCGTAACCGGTGGGACACCCGTTGCCGTTTGTTTCCCTTGGAGGCCGCAGCCGTGTCAAAGCCGCCGTTCACGCACCTGCACGTCCACACCCAGTACTCGCTGCTGGACGGTGCCGCGCGGCTGAAGGACATGTTCGACGCGTGCAACGAGATGGGCATGACCCACATCGCCATGTCCGACCACGGCAACCTGCACGGGGCGTACGACTTCTTCCACACCGCGAAGAAGGCCGGAGTCACCCCGATCATCGGGATCGAGGCGTATGTCGCCCCCGAGTCGAGGCGCAACAAGCGCAAGATCCAGTGGGGCCAGCCGCACCAGAAGCGCGACGACGTCTCCGGTTCCGGCGGCTACACCCACAAGACGATCTGGGCGGCCAACGCGACGGGCCTGCACAACCTCTTCCGGCTCTCCTCGGACGCGTACGCCGAGGGCTGGCTCCAGAAGTGGCCCCGGATGGACAAGGAGACGATCTCCCAGTGGTCCGAGGGCCTCATCGCCTCCACCGGCTGTCCCTCCGGCGAGCTCCAGACCCGGTTGCGCCTCGGCCAGAAGGAGGAGGCGCTGAAGGCGGCCGCCGACTACCAGGACATCTTCGGCAAGGACCGGTACTTCCTGGAGCTGATGGACCACGGCATCGAGATCGAGAGCCGGGTCCGCGACGGCCTCCTGGAGATCGGCAAGAAGCTCGGCATCCCCCCGCTGGTCACCAACGACTCGCACTACACGTACGCGCACGAGGCGACCGCGCACGACGCGCTGCTGTGCATCCAGACCGGCAAGAACCTCTCGGACCCGGACCGCTTCCGCTTCGACGGCACCGGCTACTACCTGAAGTCCACGGACGAGATGTACGCCATCGACTCCTCGGACGCCTGGCAGGAGGGCTGCGCCAACACGCTCCTGGTGGCCGAGCAGATCGACACCACCGGCATGTTCGAGGCGAAGAACCTCATGCCGAAGTTCGACATCCCCGACGGCTTCACCGAGGTCAGCTGGTTCAAGGAGGAGGTCCGCCGGGGCATGGACCGCCGCTTCCCGGGCGGCGTCCCCGACGACCGGCAGAAGCAGGTCGAGTACGAGATGGACGTCATCATCCAGATGGGGTTCCCGGGCTACTTCCTCGTCGTCGCCGACTTCATCATGTGGGCGAAGAACCAGGGCATCGCGGTCGGCCCGGGGCGTGGCTCCGCGGCCGGCTCGATCGTCGCCTACGCGATGGGCATCACCGACCTCGACCCGATCCCGCACGGCCTGATCTTCGAGCGGTTCCTCAACCCCGAGCGCGTCTCCATGCCCGATGTCGACATCGACTTCGACGAGCGCAGGCGCGTCGAGGTGATCCGGTACGTGACCGAGAAGTACGGCGCCGACAAGGTCGCCATGATCGGCACCTACGGCAAGATCAAGGCGAAGAACGCCATCAAGGACTCCGCGCGCGTGCTGGGCTACCCGTACGCGATGGGCGACCGCCTCACCAAGGCCATGCCCGCCGACGTCCTGGGCAAGGGCATCGACCTCAACGGCATCACCGACCCCTCGCACCCGCGTTACAGCGAGGCGGGCGAGATCCGCGCGATGTACGAGAACGAGCCGGACGTCAAGAAGGTCATCGACACCGCCAAGGGCGTCGAGGGCCTGGTCCGGCAGATGGGTGTGCACGCGGCCGGCGTGATCATGTCCAGCGAACCCATCGTCGACCACGCACCGATCTGGGTGCGGCACACGGACGGCGTGACCATCACCCAGTGGGACTACCCGCAGTGCGAGTCGCTCGGCCTGCTGAAGATGGACTTCCTCGGCCTGCGCAACCTGACGATCATGGACGACGCCGTCAAGATGGTGAAGTCCAACAAGGGCATCGACCTCGACCTGCTGGCCCTGCCGCTCGACGATCCGAAGACCTTCGAACTCCTCCAGCGCGGTGAGACCCTCGGCGTCTTCCAGTTCGACGGCGGCCCCATGCGCTCGCTGCTGCGCCTGATGAAGCCCGACAACTTCGAAGACATCTCCGCCGTCTCGGCGCTCTACCGTCCCGGCCCGATGGGCATGGACTCGCACACCAACTACGCGCTCCGCAAGAACAAGCTCCAGGAGATCACCCCGATCCACAAGGAGCTCGAGGAGCCGCTCGAAGAGGTCCTGGCGGTCACCTACGGCCTGATCGTCTACCAGGAGCAGGTGCAGAAGGCCGCCCAGATCATCGCCGGGTACTCGCTCGGCGAGGCCGACATCCTGCGCCGCGTGATGGGCAAGAAGAAGCCCGACGAGCTGGCGAAGAACTTCGTCCTCTTCCAGGAGGGCGCCAAGAAGAAGGGCTACAGCGACGAGGCGATCAAGGCCCTGTGGGACGTGCTGGTCCCCTTCGCCGGCTACGCCTTCAACAAGGCGCACTCCGCCGCGTACGGCCTGGTCTCGTACTGGACCGCCTATCTGAAGGCGAACCACCCCGCCGAGTACATGGCCGGACTGCTCACCTCGGTCAAGGACGACAAGGACAAGTCGGCCGTCTACCTCAACGAGTGCCGGCGCATGGGCATCAAGGTGCTCCCGCCGAACGTCAACGAGTCGGTGCACAACTTCGCCGCGCAGGGCGACGACGTGATCCTCTTCGGCCTCGAAGCCGTGCGCAACGTCGGCACCAACGTGGTCGAGTCGATCATCAGGAGCCGCAAGGCCAAGGGCAAGTACGGCTCCTTCCCCGACTACCTCGACAAGGTCGAGGCGGTCGCGTGCAACAAGCGCACCACGGAGTCACTGATCAAGGCGGGCGCGTTCGACACCCTGGGGCACACCCGCAAGGGCCTCACCGCGCACTTCGAGCCGATGATCGACAACGTGGTCGCGGTCAAGCGCAAGGAGGCCGAGGGCCAGTTCGACCTCTTCGGCGGCATGGGCGAGGAGGAGACGAGCGAGCCCGGCTTCGGACTCGACGTCGAGTTCACCACCGACGAGTGGGAGAAGACGTATCTGCTCGCCCAGGAGCGGGAGATGCTCGGTCTGTACGTCTCCGACCACCCGCTCTTCGGCCTGGAGCACGTGCTGTCCGACAAGGCCGACGCGGGCATCGCCCAGCTCACCGGCGGTGAGCACGCGGACGGCGCGGTCGTCACCATCGGCGGCATCATCTCCGGTCTCCAGCGGAAGATGACCAAGCAGGGCAACGCCTGGGCGATCGCCACCGTCGAGGACCTCGCGGGCTCCATCGAGTGCATGTTCTTCCCGGCGACCTACCAGCTCGTGTCGACCCAACTCGTCGAGGACGCCGTCGTCTTCGTCAAGGGCCGCCTCGACAAGCGGGAGGACGTGCCGCGGCTCGTCGCCATGGAGCTCCAGGTCCCCGACCTGTCGAACGCGGGCACCAACGCCCCCGTGATCCTCACCATCCCGGCCACCCGGGTCACCCCGCCGATGATCAACCGCCTGGGGGAGATCCTCACTCACCACCGGGGTGACAGCGAGGTCCGGATCAGGCTCCAGGGCCCGACCAAGACGACCGTCCTGCGGCTGGACCGGCACCGGGTCAAGCCCGACCCCGCGCTGTTCGGTGATCTGAAGGTGCTGCTCGGCCCGGCCTGCCTGGCCGGCTGAGCGCGGCAGAAGAGCGGGACACCGCGGGAGATCACGGGAGGCCGACCCGGGACACCGGGGAGACGACGAGGGAAGAAAACCACGAGGGGCGCATCCGGTGACGGATGCGCCCCTCGGTGCGTGCGAGCCGCAACGGCCCGTCGCCCGGGTGTCAGTTGTGGCCGAAGCGCTTCTGCCGGCCCTTGCGGGCGACGTCGGCCGGCGTCACCTGTGCGATGCGCTGCTCGGCCTGCGACTCCATCGACGACTGCTGCGCCGCCTGCTGACCACGCTCGGACTGCGGCTGTTTACGTTCCTGTTTCTTGTTCTTGGCCATGGTGATCTGCCTCCTGGGGGGAGCTGGGGGCCATCGACGGGACCAGACTCACATAGGCTGACTTACAACGCATTTCGGATAATTACCTTCTGTAACAGGGTTTGTCGGAGCGCAAGCCCTCGAAACGCCACGCCGAAGATCGAGTTCCGGCCGTTAACCTCCGCGTGGTCGGGCAGACTCGAAGAAAGCCCGATGCAAACCTCCCGGAAAGAGGGTGAGTCGTGTGGACCGTTGCATCGTCCTGGTGGACGCCGGGTATCTGCTGGGGGCCGCCGCCAGCCTCCTCGCCGGAGAGCCCTCGCGATCGAAGATCACCGTCGACCACTCCGCCCTCGTCCAGGGCCTGCGCGAACAGGCCGAGTCCGAGACCGAGCGGCCGCTGCTGCGCATCTACTGGTTCGACGGCGCCCCCGACCGCGTCCCCCAGCCCGAACACCGCAGACTGCGCGTGATGCCCCGGGTCACCGTCCGGCTCGGCGCGCTCACCCGCAGCGACGGCCGCTGGGCCCAGAAGGGCGTCGACGCCGCCATGCACGCCGAGCTGACCGAGCTGGCCCGCAACCGCGCCTGCTCCGACGTGGTCCTCGTCACCGGCGACGGCGATCTGCTGCCCGGCATGATGGCCGCCAAGGAGCACGGCGTCGCCGTCCACCTGTGGGCCGTCCAGGCCGCCGACGGCGACTACAACCAGTCCGAGGACCTGGTCGCCGAGGCCGACGAACGGCGCGTCCTGGACCGCGTCTGGATCACCAAGGCCGTACGCGCGAAGGAGGTCGGCGGCACCTGCGCGTCGCCGCCCGCGCCCCGGCCCGAGATCGCCGCGATCCTCTCCGCGCCGCTGCCCGACTCCGGCCTCGCCCGCCCCTCCGAGCGGAGCGCCGAGGAGACCGAGCACGCCTCCGCGGCCGGCGCCTCCGAGAACGGCGCCGAGGAGCGCGTCCCCGCGCCCAAGGGAGGCGTGCCGACCCCCAAGGACCTGGCCGCCCTGCGCACACCGGGCGCCCAGGCGGTCCAGCACCCCACCACGGCGACCCTGCGCTGGTCCTCCGACAAGGGCTGGGTCGACCGTCCCGGGAACCCCGCCGAGCCCGCCGAGGTCGCCGCGATGCCGACGCTCGCGCAGCTCACCACCGCGGAGCAGCGGTGGGCCGACCGCGAGGAGGACATCACCACCGTCGGCGGCGACCCGTACGAGGTGGGGCAGGTCTTCGCCCGCCGGTGGATGGCGCGCCTCGGCGAGCAGGGGCAGCTCCAGAAGCTGTCGGGCATGTACCCGCGGATCCCGCACCGCATCGACGGCGAGCTGCTGAGGTACGCGGCCCGCTTCGGACTGCTGGCCCACAAGGACGACCAGATCGACGAACACGACCGGTACGCCATCCGGGCGGGATTCTGGCGCGAGATCGACGTACGGACGGCCGCCGAGCACGCTCCGGCCGGGGACTGAACCGGCCGCCCGGCACGCCCCGACGGCGAGCCAGGGTCCGTGACCCCGTAGTCTCGTCCCTTGTGAGTACGCGCGCGGCACCGCCCATTCGGCACAGGGACGAGGTCGTGTGTGCCGTGCGCGGGCTGACCAAGACCTATCCGGCGGTCCGTGGCCGGCGCGGCACTCCCGCGACCCCCGAGGTCCGGGCGACCGACGACGTACGGCTGGACATCCGGCGCGGTGAGATCTTCGGGCTGCTCGGGCCGAACGGCGCCGGGAAGACCACCCTGGTACGGCAGATGACCGGGCTCATGCGGCCCGACTCGGGCAGCGTGGAGATCCTCGGGCACGACATCGTGCGCCACCCCGAGCGGGCCGCGCGGATCCTCGCCTACCTCGGGCAGGAGTCCTCCGCCCTCGACGACCTCACCGTCTCGCTGGCCGCCGAGACCACCGGCCGGCTGCGCGGCCTCGACGTGCGCGCGGCGCGCCGGGAGCGGGACGCCGTCCTCGACGAGCTGGGTCTCACGCCGATCGCCGGACGGCCGCTGCGCAAGCTGTCCGGCGGACAGCGCCGGCTGGCCTGCTTCGCCGCCGTGCTGGTGGGGGAGCGCCCCCTGCTCGTGCTGGACGAACCGACCACCGGGATGGATCCGGTGGCACGGCGGGCCGTGTGGGCCTCCGTGGACCGGCGGCGGGCCGAGCGCGGGACGACCGTGCTGCTCGTCACCCACAACGTCATCGAGGCGGAGACCGTCCTCGACCGGGTCGCCGTCATCGACCAGGGCCGGGTCATCGCCTGTGACACCCCCACAGGGCTCAAGGAGCAGGTCGCCGACGAGGTGCGGGTCGAACTGGTGTGGCGCGAGCGGGCGCCGCTGGACGTGCCCGAGGTCGCCGCGCTGCGCGAGCGGGCCGTGGAGTCGGGCCGCCGCTGGACCCTGCGGCTGGCGCCCGACGAGGCCCGCGCGGTCGTCGCCACCGTCACCGGCGGAGCCGCCTTCGCCGCCCTGGACGACTTCACGCTGGCCACACCGAGCCTGGAGGACGTCTATCTGGCGCTGGGCGGGGCGGCACGGCAGGGGCTGGTGCGGGCTTGAGGGCGGCGCGAGCGCGGGGCGCCGAGGTGAGCGAGCGAGCCTCCAGCCCCGTATGGGACGGTAGGGGAACCGTAGGGAAGAGGAGCAACGTCACGTGAGTGTCGTACCCGCCGAGGTTCTGCCGGGAAGCACCCGGGCCGCCACGCAGACGGCGCCCCGCGCCGCCGCCGAGCTGGCCCCCCGCGCGCGGTTGTGGCCGTCGCTGGCGGCCGTGTACCGGGCCCAGCTGTCCCGGGCCCGGGTGGCCCGCATCCCGCTGCTGTTCGTGGCGACCTTCCAGTCGGTCGGCATCCTGATCATGATGCGGGGGGTGGTGGACGGGGGCCGCGAGGCGGAGGCCGTGGTGGCGGGCTCCGCTGTCCTCGTCGTCGCGTTCGTCGCGCTGAACCTGCTCGCGCAGTACTTCGGACAGCTGCGGGCGAGCGGCGGGCTGGACCACTACGCGACCCTTCCGGTGCCGCCCGCGGCCGTGGTGCTCGGGGCGGCGGGCGCGTACGCGTCCTTCACCGTGCCGGGGACCCTGGTGACCGCGGTCTTCGGATGCGTGCTGTTCGGGCTGCCGCTCACCCATCTGTGGATCCTCGCGGCCGTGATCCCGCTGGCCGGCGCCGCCCTGTCCGGACTCGGCGCGGCCTTCGGGCTGCTCGCGCCGCGGCCGGAGCTGGCCACCGTGCTGGGGCAGCTCGGCATGTCGGCGGCGCTGCTGCTGGGCGTGCTGCCGCCGGACCGGATGCCGGAGGCGGTGCGCTTCGCCCGCGATCTGCTGCCGTCGACGTACGGGGTGGAGGCGTTCGCCCGGACCTTCGGGGCGAGTCCCGACTGGGCGTTCGTCCTCGCCGACCTCGCCGTGTGCGCCGGGGTCGGCGTCGTTTCGCTGGCCGTCGCCACCTGGGCGTACCGCCGGGCCGCCGTCCGGTGACGCGCGGCACAGACGCGCCTGGCACGATGTCAGAGTGACCGCACCGCTGACTCCGCCTCCGCCGCCGCACGAACCCTCCTCGCACACGGCCTGGCCTCCGCCGCCCGGCGGGTACGCGGGGGTGGCCACCGCGCCCCATGACGTCGCGTACGGACAGGACGGGCCCGGCATGAAGACCGAACTGCGCGAAGCCGCCGTCATCACGGTGGCGGTCGCGGTCGCCGGAGCGCTGCTCGGGCTGCTGTGGGTGTGGCTGGCGCCCAAGGTGCCGCTCGTCGGTGAGCTGGTGGACGACAGTTGGGTCGTCTACTTCAAGGACACCGAGGGGGAGCAGGCGATCGGCGTGGACGGAACGTTCACGCTGCTGGCCCTGGCGTGCGGGGCCGTGAGCGCCGCGGCCGTGTTCCTGTGGCGGCGGCGCGGCGGAGTCCCGCTGGTGATCGCCCTCGCCGTCGGGGGGTTCCTCGGATCGTTGCTGGCGTGGCGGCTGGGGGTGTGGCTGGGGCCCGACTCCGATGTGATCGCGCATGCGCGGTCCGCGGGCAAGGGGGTCACGTTCTCGGCTCCGCTGAAGCTCGGCGCGAAGGGGGCGTTGCTGGCGTGGTCGTTCGCCGCGGCGCTGGTGCATCTGGGGCTCACGGCGCTGTTCGGGCCTCGGGATCCCGATCCGTATCAGGCGCATATGGGCGTGCCCAAGGACGGGTACGGGGCGCCGATGGGCTAGCGGGGCTCTTCTGGCCCCCGCCGCCCCTTCCCGTCCCGTTCCCGGGGGCTGCGCCCCCAGACCCCTTCGGCCTGGACGGCCTCTCCTCGAACGCCGGACGGGCTGTCAGGGGCGGGCGATCGGGGCCTGTACCGCTTCGGTGAGCCTGGCCAGGTCCGCCGGGGAGAGCTCCACCTCCAGGCCCCTGCGGCCCGCCGAGACGCAGATCGTGGGGTGGGCCGAGGCCGAGGCGTCCAGGACGGTGGGGAGCTTCTTGCGCTGGCCCAGGGGGGAGATGCCGCCCCGGACGTAGCCCGTGGTGCGTTCCGCGAGGGTCGGGTCGGCCATCGCCGCCCGTTTTCCGCCCGCCGCCGACGCCAGGGCCTTCAGGTCCAGGGAGCCGGCCACCGGGACCACGGCCACCGTCAGGGCGCCGTCCACGTCCGCGACCAGGGTCTTGAAGACCCGGTCGGGGGAGACGCCCATCGCCTCGGCCGCCTCCTCGCCGTAGGACGGGTGGCTCGGGTCGTGGTCGTAGGCGTGGACCGTGAAGTCCACGCCCGCCGCCGTCAGGGCCACCGTCGCGGGCGTGCCCGCGGACTGTTGCTTCTTCGGCTTCTTCGCCATGCGGGCCTTCAGTTGAGACTCGTCGGGCCGCGCGTCAGGTCCGACGCGGGCAGCGAGGGCAGGCTGCGGATGATCGCCGTCTCCGCGCGCAGCAGCGTCAGCTCGTCCCGCAGGCGGGAGGCCGTGTCGGGGGCCTGGAGCAGGCGCTGCTTGGTGGGGGTGTCCAGCATCATCGCGGCCGCCACCAGGTACGACACCACCGACGGGTCGTCCGGGAGATCCGCGCCGGTGGTCAGTGAGCGCTCGCGGGCGCCCGCCAGGCGCTTCTGGTACTGGCGGAAGGCGCGCAGCACGCCTTCCGCGAGGGCGCCCGCCTCGTCGCCCGGGTTCTCGGGGAGTTCCTGGAGCTCGGCGGTCAGGAACGGGCCCGACGCGTCCACCGACAGCAGCTTCACGCGGGTCGTGCCCGTCGCCAGCACCTCGAAGGTGCCGTCGGCGCGCTCGCGGATCGTCGCCGCGTCGGCCACACAGCCGACGTCGTGGAACGCCTTGAGCGGGGCGTCGCCGAAGCCGGCCGCGGGGCCGCGCTCGGGCAGCGCGGTCCGGTCGGGCAGGCCGTGGGAGCTGGGCGCCATCTCATGGCCGTCGCGGATCGCCACGACGGCGAACCGGCGTGATTCGTCCTCGGGGGTCTTCAACAGGTCGCGCATCATGGCGCGATAGCGCTCCTCGAAGACGTTGAGCGGGAGCACGAGCCCCGGGAACAACGCCGAGTTCAGGGGGAAGAGCGGCAGACGGACGGTGGTCACGACGCTGAAGCCTAGTGGTCCGTGGAGCGGGCTCGTTCGCCGTGCCCGATCCCTGGACGCCAGGGGGGCCGCTCGGACGGCCCCGAGCGCACTTCCTCGCGTACCGCCAGGAAGTGGCCGAGCGGGTCGTCCGACAGCCGGCCCCAGGGGAAGGACGTGGCGTAGGGGCCGATCAGGCGCAGTTGCGCGAGGGCGTCGTCGTGGCGGTCCAGGCGGACCAGGACGTACGTCAGCACATTGCGGATCTCGGCCGGCCACGGGTCGACGGACGGGAAACGGGCGGAGAGCGCGATGGCGCGGTCGGCCGCCGCGTCCAGCCGCTCGCGCGGTACCTCGGGCCCGCAGCCGTCGGTCAGGTACGCGAAAGCGGCCCGCGTCGGCAGCGCCTGGACGAGGGAGCCGGCCGGCGCGTCCTGCGCGGCACGGTCGGCGAAGTCGAAGCACTCCCGGTGGGAGCCGTGCCACGACTCGGCGAGGTAGCGCTTGGCGGCGACATGGCAGCCGTAGTGGTGCGGGGCGCGGCGGACCGCGGCCGTCCACAGTTCGCCGAAGTACTTGTGTCCGGCGCGGGTGCCGCGTGCGTGGTCAAGGGCGATCCGCCACGGCACCGGGTCGCGGACGTCGCTCTGCGCGGCGGCCGTGATCAGCGGGCTCACCTCGCGCAGCAGCTCGGCCCTGGCCGGTGAGCGCCAGGCCCGGTGCACCGCGAGCTGGGCGGCGACGAGCAGCACGTCCGGGTCGCGCGGGGCGGCGGCGCGCCACTCCTCGAACCACTCCGGCCGGGAGTGCGCGAAGGACGCCAGCCGGGTGGCGTACCGGTCCCGGTACTCCCACTCGGCCCGTTCCCGGGTCTGGGCCATGAGCTGCGCGGCGGGCGCGTAGGCGCCCAGTCCGGCGGCGACCAGGGCGGGACCGAGCCGGTCGTCGGGCACGTCGAGGAGCACCTCGTCGTCGGCGGGGAGCCCGGCGGCGCTGTGGGGGGCGGCGGCGTTCCGTGCCGTCCGGGATGTCCGGGAGGCGCGGATGAACGGGGGCAGCAGAGCCATGGTGTGGCCCATTGAAAAGCCGCAGGTTCAGATTGCGCCAGAGGGTTCCGGCACCTTCACGAAAGTTGTACACCGTACGGTCAAGGAGCGGTAAAAGGTGACTGTGGGTCACGGTGTCTGAGCCCGCTGTCCACCGGTCATCCCCGGCGCAGCAGCCGCGTGGCCCCCGCCGCGACCGTCGTCGCCAGGATCCAGCCCAGCAGGATCAGCGCCGACGACAGCCACTGCCAGCCGCCGCGCAGCTGCCACTCGCCGACCTGTCCGAGGTCGATGACCGGCAGCAGCAGGTCGAGGGCGAAGAGGGCGGGATTCCAGGGCGGGTGTCCGTCGCGGTCGACGGGCGGATGCGCGGCGTGCGCGAAGGCCAGCGAGCTCGCCGCCCACAGCACCGCCATCCACACCGCCGCGCGGCCCGGCCGGTACCCGTAGGCGACCGTCCAGTCCTGGACGTAGCCCCAGAGCTTCGCGGCCGGCGGCAGGGTCTCACGGCGCCGCCGCTGCTTGGCCAGCAGTACCTCGCGGGCGTCCTCGTCCTCCCCGCCGGCCCGCAGCACGGTGGCCAGCCGTTCGTACGGCTCCGGGGCGTACTCGGCGGTCGCCGCGGCCACCCAGCGCAGCCGCTCGGCCAGCGGGAACGGGCCCTGGGGCACCAGGTTCTCGTACGCGAAGCCGCCCATGTGCACACTGCCGGGGCCCGGCCACGCGCTCGCCCGGTCCACCAGGTTGATCACCCGGGCGCCCGACAGCACCACCTTGCCGCGCGGCGGCCGCTCCCCGAGGAAGCGCAGTTCGGGCGTCTGCACCCGGCGCAGCGACAGCTCCTGGTCCTCCGTGAACACGAACCGGGCCCGCTCCAGGTCGACGGCGTCCCCGAACCGCCCGTCGTCCAGCCGGACCCCGCCCCGGCACTCGAAGCGCTGGATGCGGGTCCCGCGCGCGGGTGTCGTGCCGCTCAGCGCCTGGCCGCCGACACCGGCCGGGGTCAGGTAGAGCGAGCGCTCCACCGTCAGCTGGGGCGCGTTCAGCGCGAGCCGGGTGTACGGATTGGCCAGCCGCGCGCCGCGCAGGCTCAGCGACACGCCGATCTTGGCGCTGCGCAGGCTCAGCTCGCCGTGCGATTCGAGCAGCTCGGCCTGGAGGTCCTGGCCGACCGTCAGGCCGTCGGCGGCGATCGAGCGGCCGCTGCGGTCGCGGTAGACGATCGCCTGGTTGAGCAGCAGGTCCGTGCCGATGTGCGCGTCGGTGAGCCGGACGCCGTTGTGGAAGCGGCAGCGGGGGAGGTGCAGATCGCCCTCGGTGTGCACCCGGGCGGCCTCGAGACGCGGCACCGAGCAGTCCACCATCCGCACGGTGGTGAACCGCGCCTCGGGCAGCAGCACCTCCCGCTCGAACCGGCAGCGCTTCATCTCCAGGTACGGCACCACCGTGCCGCCCGCGAGGTCCAGGGTGCCGCTGACCTGCACGCCCACCAGCTTCAGCGAGGCGACCCGGCCGGCCAGCGCGGGTGGTCCGTCCAGCAGCAGCCAGGCGACGATCCGCGCCCGCACGGTCCGCGACGCGCCCCACGGATGCCCGCCGTGCGGGTCGTCGACGACCGTGTCCCCGCTGCTCAGGTCGTACACGCTGCCGTTGCGGAAGGCCTGCCACATGCCGGCCTCGGCGGCGGTCAGGTCGTCCGGCAGATCGCCCGGACGGTCTCCCGCGCGAATGCCCGCCCCCTCGGTCACGCTCGTCACCCCCTTCGTCACGCACAGATTTCGCACGGCTGTTCATGCCCGGTGGGCGACTCCCGAACGCCAGACCCGAAGCCGATCTTCCGGATTCCGGCCACGTTCTGTATCAGCCATTGATACGCGCGGACGACGCCCGATCCCGGTCTGAGAGAATTGACGGCGTGATCTCCCGAATCGATCTGCGCGGCGACGCCCTCCCCGAGGGACCCGCCCTGCGCGACCTGCTGCCCCGAGCCGACTTCGACGTCTCGGCCGCCCTCGAGAAGGTGCGTCCGATCTGCGAGGCCGTGCATCATCGGGGCGACGCGGCGCTGATCGACTTCGCCGAGAAGTTCGACGGGGTGCGGCTCGAATCCGTACGCGTGCCGGCGGCGGCGATCGCCGACGCGCTCGAGCGGCTCGACCCGGCCGTCCGCGCGGCCCTGGAGGAGTCCATCCGCCGCGCCCGTCTCGTCCACCGGGAGCAGCGCCGTACGACGCACACGACCCAGGTCGTGCCCGGTGGGTCGGTGACCGAGAAGTGGGTGCCGGTCGAGCGGGTCGGGCTGTACGCGCCCGGCGGCCGGTCGGTCTACCCCTCCTCCGTGGTCATGAACGTCGTGCCGGCGCAGGAAGCCGGCGTCGGGTCCATCGCGCTCGCCTCCCCGGCCCAGTCCGAGTTCGGCGGCCTGCCGCACCCCACGATCCTCGCGGCCTGCGCCCTCCTCGGCGTCGACGAGGTGTACGCGGCCGGCGGCGCCACGGCCGTCGCGATGTTCGCGTACGGCACCGAGTCCTGCCCGCCCGCCAACATGGTCACCGGCCCCGGCAACATCTGGGTCGCCGCCGCCAAGCGCTACTTCGCCGGCAAGATCGGCATCGACGCGGAGGCCGGCCCGACCGAGATCGCGGTCCTCGCCGACGACAGCGCCGACCCGGTGCACGTCGCCGCCGACCTCATCAGCCAGGCCGAGCACGATCCGCTCGCCGCCGCCGTCCTGGTCACCGACTCCGTCGAGCTGGCGGACGCGGTCGCCAAGGAACTGGAGCCGCAGGTCGCGGCCACCAAGCACGTCGAGGACCGGATCGTCCCGGCGCTCGCCGGCCGGCAGTCCGCGATCGTGCTGGTCGACGGCGTCGACGAGGGCCTGCGGGTGGTCGACGCGTACGGCGCCGAGCACCTGGAGATCCAGACCGCCGACGCGGCCGCCGTGGCCGACCGGGTGAAGAACGCGGGCGCGATCTTCGTCGGCCCCTGGGCGCCGGTGTCCCTGGGCGACTACGCGGCCGGGTCCAACCACGTGCTGCCGACGGGCGGCTGCGCCTGCCACTCCTCCGGGCTGTCCGTGCAGTCCTTCCTGCGGGGCATCCACATCGTCGACTACACGCGGGACGCGCTGGCCGACGTCGCGCAGCACGTGGTGACGCTGGCGGAGGCGGAGGACCTGCCCGCGCACGGCGCGGCGATCAAGGCGAGGTTCGGGTGGAAGGTACCGGCGAGCAAGTGAACTTCGGAATCGACGATCTCCCCGTACGGGACGAGCTGCGCGGCAAGTCCCCTTACGGCGCGCCCCAGTTGGACGTCCCCGTACGGCTGAACACCAACGAGAACCCCTACCCGCTGCCCGAGGCGCTCGTCGAGCGGATCGCGGAGCGGGTGCGCGAGGCGGCCCGCAACCTCAACCGCTACCCGGACCGGGACGCCGTGGAGCTGCGCACGCGGCTCGCGCAGTACCTGACGGACACCTCCGGGCACGAGGTCGGCCCGGCGAACGTCTGGGCCGCCAACGGCTCCAACGAGGTCATCCAGCAGCTGCTCCAGACCTTCGGCGGACCGGGCCGCACCGCGATCGGCTTCGAGCCGTCGTACTCGATGCACGGGCTCATCGCGCGCGGCACGGGAACCGGCTGGATCTCGGGTCCTCGCAACGAGGACTTCACCATCGACCTGGCGGCCGCCGAGCAGGCCGTCGCCGAGCGCCGGCCCGACGTCGTCTTCATCACCACCCCCAACAACCCCACCGGCACCGCGGTCCCGGCCGAGACGGTCCTCGCGCTCTACGAGGCCGCGCAGCGGGCCAAGCCGTCGATCGTGGTCGTGGACGAGGCGTACATCGAGTTCAGCCACGGCGACTCCCTGCTGCCGCTGATCGAAGGTCGGCCGAATCTCGTCGTCTCGCGCACCATGTCGAAGGCCTTCGGGGCGGCCGGCCTGCGCCTCGGCTACCTCGCCGCGCACCCGGCGGTCGTGGACGCCGTCCAGCTCGTCCGGCTGCCGTACCACCTGTCGGCCGTCACCCAGGCGACCGCGCTGGCCGCCCTGGAGCACACCGACACGCTGCTGAAGTACGTCGAGCAGCTCAAGTCGGAGCGCGACCGGCTGGTGCGCGAACTGCTCGCGATCGGCTACGAGGTGACGGCGTCCGACGCCAACTTCGTTCAGTTCGGGCGGTTCGAAGACGCCCACACGGTCTGGCGGCAGATCCTCGACCGGGGCGTCCTGGTCCGGGACAACGGCGTGCCCGGCTGGCTGCGGGTCACCGCCGGAACCCCCGAAGAGAATGACGCGTTCCTCGACGCGGTCCGTGAAGTGAAGAAGGAGCAGAGGCCATGAACCGCGTAGGACGTACAGAGCGCACCACGAAGGAGACGTCGGTCCTCGTCGAGATCAACCTCGACGGCACCGGCAAGGTCGACGTGTCGACCGGCGTCGGCTTCTACGACCACATGCTGGACCAGCTCGGCCGGCACGGTCTGTTCGACCTGACCGTGAAGACCGACGGCGACCTGCACATCGACTCCCACCACACCATCGAGGACACCGCCCTCGCGCTCGGCGCCGCCTTCCGGCAGGCCCTCGGCGACAAGGTGGGCATCTACCGGTTCGGCAACTGCACGGTCCCGCTGGACGAGTCCCTCGCCCAGGTCACCGTCGACCTCTCCGGCCGGCCCTACCTCGTGCACACCGAGCCCGAGAAGATGGCGCCGATGATCGGCGAGTACGACACCACGATGACCCGGCACATCCTGGAGTCCTTCGTCGCCCAGGCGCAGATCGCGCTGCACGTGCACGTGCCCTACGGGCGCAACGCGCACCACATCGTGGAGTGCCAGTTCAAGGCGCTGGCCCGGGCCCTGCGCTACGCCTGCGAGCGCGACCCGCGCGCGGCCGGCATCCTCCCCTCCACGAAGGGCGCCCTGTAGAACCATGAGCGGACTGTCGACCATCCTGATCGTCGTCGGCCTCTTCCTGGTCGGCGGCATCTACTCCTTCGTCAAGCAACAGATGCCGAAGAGCCTGATCGTGCTGCTCTCGATCGGCGCCGCGATGTGCCTCGTCGCCGGCGTCGTGCGGCTGGAGGTGTGGAATTGAGCACCGCAGCCAAGAACGCGAAGAGCCCGAAGAAGGTCGTCGTCTTCGACTACGGCTTCGGCAACGTCCGCTCCGCCGAGCGGGCCCTCGCGCGCACCGGGGCCGACGTCGAGATCACGCGTGACTTCGACACGGCCATGAACGCCGACGGGCTGCTGGTGCCGGGCGTCGGCGCCTTCGCCGCCTGCATGCGCGGCCTGAAGGAGGCCCGCGGCGACTGGATCATCGGCCGCAGGCTGTCCGGCGGGCGCCCCGTGATGGGCATCTGCGTCGGCATGCAGATCCTCTTCGCCCGGGGCATCGAGCACGGCGTGGAGACCGAGGGCCTCGACGAGTGGCCCGGCGCGGTCGAGCCGCTCCAGGCCGAGATCGTGCCCCACATGGGCTGGAACACCGTCGACGCCCCGGCCGACTCCGAGCTGTTCGCCGGACTGGACGCGGACGCGCGCTTCTACTTCGTGCACTCCTACGCCGTGCAGGACTGGTCCCTCGACGTGCACAACCCGCTGCTGCGGGCGCCGAAGGTGACCTGGTCGACGCACGGCAAGCCGTTCGTGGCCGCCGTGGAGAACGGCGCCCTGTGGGCCACGCAGTTCCACCCCGAGAAGTCCGGCGACGCCGGAGCCCAGCTCCTCACCAACTGGATCGGAACACTGTGAGCAAGCTCGAACTCCTCCCCGCCGTCGACGTCCGCGACGGCCAGGCCGTCCGCCTCGTGCACGGCGAGTCGGGCACCGAGACCTCCTACGGCTCCCCGCTCGAGGCCGCCCTCGCCTGGCAGCGCTCGGGCGCCGAGTGGCTGCACCTGGTCGACCTGGACGCCGCGTTCGGCACCGGCGACAACCGCGCGCTGATCGCCGAGGTGGCGGGCGCGATGGACATCAAGGTGGAGCTGTCCGGCGGCATCCGCGACGACGACACCCTCGCCGCCGCCCTGGCCACCGGCTGCACCCGGGTCAACCTGGGCACGGCCGCCCTGGAGACCCCCGAGTGGGTCGCCGAGGTCATCGCCGAGCACGGCGACAAGATCGCGGTCGGCCTGGACGTACGGGGCACGACCCTGCGCGGCCGCGGCTGGACCCGCGACGGCGGCGACCTCTACGAGACGCTGGCCCGTCTCGACAAGGAGGGCTGCGCGCGCTACGTCGTCACCGACATCGCCAAGGACGGCACGCTCCAGGGCCCGAACCTGGAGCTCCTGAAGAACGTGTGCGCCGTGACGGACCGCCCGGTCGTGGCCTCGGGCGGCGTGTCCTCCCTCGACGACCTGCGGGCCATCGCCGAACTGGTGCCCCTCGGCGTCGAGGGCTCCATCGTCGGCAAGGCCCTGTACGCCGAGGCGTTCACCCTGGAAGAGGCGCTGGAGGCGGTCGCCCGGTGAGCGAGGTACGACGCATCACGACCGGCGCGCCCTGGGAGGAGACCTTCGGGTACTCCCGCGCGGTGGAGCTGCCGAACGGCCTGGTGCTGGTCTCCGGGTGCACATCGATCGTGGACGGCGAGATCGCCGGCGGCGGCCCCTACGAGCAGACGGTCAACGCCTTCGGCGTCGCGTTCGCGGCGCTGGAGCAGCTCGGACTCGGGCGCGACGACGTCGTGCGCACGCGCATGTACCTCACCCACGCGCGGGACGTGGACGACGTCGGACGCGCCCACAAGGAGCTGTTCGAGACCGTCCGGCCCGCCGCGTCCATGCTCATCGTCTCCGGCCTCGTGGACCCCAGCCTGGTCGTCGAGGTCGAGGTCGAGGCCTATCGAGGAGGGTCCTCGGCATGACCCTTGCCGTACGAGTCATCCCCTGCCTGGACGTGGACGACGGCCGGGTCGTCAAGGGCGTCAACTTCCAGAACCTGCGCGACGCGGGCGACCCCGTCGAGATGGCCAAGGTGTACGACGCCGAGGGCGCCGATGAGCTGACGTTCCTGGACATCACCGCCTCCTCGGGCAACCGCGAGACGACCTACGACGTGGTGCGCCGCACCGCCGAGCAGGTGTTCATCCCGCTGACGGTGGGCGGCGGGGTGCGCACCCCCGAGGACGTCGACAAGCTGCTGCGGGCCGGCGCGGACAAGGTGGGCGTCAACACGGCCGCCATCGCCCGCCCGGAGCTGATCAAGGAGATCGCCGAGCGGTTCGGCAGCCAGGTGCTGGTGCTCTCGGTGGACGCCCGGCGGACCCCCGCGGGGACCTTCGAGGTGACGACGCACGGCGGCCGCCGGGGCACCGGCATCGACGCCGTCGAGTGGGCGCACCGCGCGGCCGAGCTGGGCGCCGGCGAGATCCTGCTCAACTCGATGGACGCGGACGGCACGAAGGACGGATACGACCTGGAGATGATCGCCGCGGTGCGCAAGCACGTGACGGTCCCGGTGATCGCCTCCGGCGGCGCCGGCAAGCTCGCCGACTTCCCGCCGGCCGTCGAGGCGGGCGCGGACGCGGTGCTCGCCGCGTCGGTGTTCCACTTCGGCGACCTGCGGATCGGCCAGGTCAAGGACGCGCTGCGGGAGACCGGACACCCCGTGCGCTGAACTCAGCCCTTCGGCTGGGTCAGCTGCACGAAGTTGCCGACCGTGTCGTCCAGGACGGCCGCGACGACCGGGCCCTGGTCCTGCGGGGGATGGGTGAAACGCACACCCAGCCCCCGCAGCCGCTCGTACTCCGCATCGAGGTCGTCGACCGAGAAGACGATGCACGGCAGCCCCGCCTCCCGCAGGGCCGCCCGGTACGGCTCCGCGATGGGGCCGTGGCCGGGCTCCAGCAACAGCTGGAGATCCGGCTGGGCCCCTTGCGCCGCGCCCACGGTGACGAACAGCGTGCCTTCGCCCAGGTCCATGTGCAGACGCGTCTCGAACCCCAGGACCCCGGTGTAGAACGCGTGGGCCTTCGTGACGTCGTCGACGTACACGCTCGTCATGGCGACCTTGATCATGTGCGGCCTCTCATGCCTCTCAGATTCCGAGCTGCTTGCCGCCGTGCAGCCTGGTGATCGCTTCCTTCTCGCCGTCCAGTTCCACCTCCGCGGCGCTCTGCCGGCCGTACAGGAACAGCAGCAGCTCCGACGGCTCCCCGGTGGCCGTCACGACCGGCGTGCCCCGGTTGGCGACCGCGGTGCGGCCGTCCGGGCGCCGCAGCACCAGGCCGGTCGGGGTGCCGCGGCCCATCAGGCGGGCGGTGCGCTCCAGGCGGGTCCACAGGGCGTCCTGGAAGACCGGGTCGAGCGCCCGCGGCGTCCAGTCCGGCCGGGCGCGGCGGACGTCCTCGGTGTGGACGTAGAACTCGATCGTGTTGGACGCCTCGTCGAGCTGCTTGAGCTGGAAGGGCGAGAAGCGCGGCGGACCCGTGCGGATCAGCTGGATCAGCTCCTCGTAGGGCCTGGCGGCGAACTCCTCCATCACCTTGTCCAGGCGGGACGCGAGCTGCTTGATCAGAATGCCCCCGGCGGCGTCCGGGCGGCGCTCGCGCACCACCACGTGCGCCGCCAGGTCCCGGGTCTGCCAGCCCTCGCAGAGGGTCGGGGCCTCGGGGCCCGCCGTTTCCAGGAGGTCGGCGAGAAGAAGTCGTTCACGCTTGGCGAAAGTCGACATGCCGTCAGCTTACGACCGCGCGTGGGGTCCGCCCACCCGTCGCCCGCCCACCATCCCTCACCGAGTCGCCGCGCGCCGCTCCTTCCCATTCAGTGGACACGGGCCGTCACCGTCAGTGGCGCGCGGCACAATGGCGGACATGACCAGCACGCCCCAGCCCAGCGACCTCGACCCCCGTATCGCCGCGCGCCTCAAGCGCAGCGCCGACGGGCTCGTCCCCGCCATCGCCCAGCAGTACGACACCGGTGAGGTGCTCATGCTCGGCTGGATGGACGACGAGGCGCTGCACCGCACGCTCACCACCGGCCGCTGCACCTACTGGTCGCGCAGCCGCCGGGAGTACTGGGTCAAGGGCGACACCTCGGGACACTTCCAGTGGGTCAGGTCCGTGGCGCTCGACTGCGACGCCGACACGGTGCTCGTCAAGGTCGACCAGGTCGGCGCCGCCTGCCACACCGGGGCGCGCACCTGCTTCGACGCCGACGTGCTGGTCGAGAACGCCGATTCCGGCGACGTGCCCGCCGAGAACGCCGATTCCGGCGTACCCGCCACGGATCAGTAAGGTCAGCCGCCATGGACCTCGAGACGTTCCGCAAGCTGGCCACCGACCGCCGCGTCATTCCGGTCACCCGCAAGCTCCTCGCCGACGGCGACACCCCGGTCGCGCTCTACCGCAAGCTCGCCGCCGAGCGCACCGGAACCTTCCTCCTGGAGTCCGCGGAGAACGGCCGCACGGCGTTTCAGTGGTCTCGGTACTCCTTCATCGGCGTCCGCAGCGCGGCGACCCTCACCGCGCGCGACGGCCAGGCCCAGTGGCTCGGCACCCCGCCCGTCGGCGTCCCGGTGGACGGCGACCCGCTCGCCGCCCTGCGCGCCACCATCGAGACCCTCCACACCCCCCACGAGGAGGGCCTGCCGCCCTTCACCGGCGGCATGGTCGGCTACCTCGGCTACGACATCGTGCGCCGCCTGGAGAAGATCGGCCCCGGCGACCGCGACGACCTGCGGCTGCCCGAGCTGACCATGCTCCTGACCAGCGACCTCGCCGTCATGGACCACTGGGAGGGCTCGGTCCTGCTGATCGCCAACGCGATCAACCACAACGACCTCGACACGGGCGTCGACGAGGCCTACACGGACGCGGTGGCCCGGCTGGACGCCATGGAGGCCGACCTCTCCCGCCCGGTCGTCCAGCCCCCGGCCGTCCTGCCGCCCTCCGAACTCCCCGAGTACAGCGCCCTGTGGGGCGGCCTCGACTTCCAGCGGGCCGTCGAGGACATCAAGGAGCGCATCCGCGCGGGCGAGGCCTTCCAGGTCGTCCCCTCCCAGCGCTTCGAGACGCCGTGCACGGCGAGCGCGCTCGACGTCTACCGGGTGCTGCGGGCGACGAACCCGTCCCCGTACATGTACCTGTTCCGCTTCGACGGATTCGACGTCGTGGGCTCCTCCCCGGAAGCCCTCGTCAAGGTCGAGGACGGGCACGCCCTGGTCCATCCCATCGCCGGAACCCGGCACCGCGGGGCCACCCCGCAGGAGGACCAGGCCCTCGCCGACGAACTGCTCGCCGACCCCAAGGAGCGCGCCGAGCACCTCATGCTCGTCGACCTCGGCCGCAACGACCTGGGCCGGGTCTGCGAACCGGGCTCGGTCGAGGTCGTCGACTTCATGTCCGTCGAGCGGTACTCGCACGTGATGCACATCGTCTCGACCGTCACCGGGAAGGTCGCGGCGGGCCGTACCGCCTTCGACGTCCTCACCGCCTGCTTCCCCGCCGGCACCCTCTCCGGTGCCCCCAAGCCGCGCGCCATGCAGATCATCGACGAACTGGAGCCGTCCCGGCGCGGCCTGTACGGCGGCTGCGTGGGCTACCTGGACTTCGCCGGCGACTCCGACACCGCCATCGCCATCCGTACGGCCCTCCTGCGCGACGGCACCGCCTACGTCCAGGCCGGCGCGGGCATCGTCGCCGACTCCGACCCCGTCGCCGAGGACCAGGAGTGCCGCAACAAGGCGGCGGCGGTCCTGCGCGCCGTCCACACCGCCAACCGACTGGCGAAATAGGGCGCTTTCCGGACAGACGGCCGGGGCGCCCTTCGAAGATAGGACGCGTCTCACGTGAACCCCGGGTGACGGTTCGCCCGGGGTTCAGGCGATAGTGGAGTACGTGACTGCTGTTCCGCACCCCCGATCCGAAGCCGCCGCCCCCGCCGGGTCCGGCCGCCGAAGCCTCGCGCTCGCCCTGCTGTTCGGCGCGCTGGGCTCGGCCGTGACCCTGCTCTCCACCCGGCAGCGCTGGTCGGAGGGCACGGCCACGGTGGCCGGCGGCGCCTTCCCGCTGACCGCCAGGGGCAGCGACGTGACGGGCGTGCCCGCGGCGCTCGCCATAGCGGCCCTCGCCGCGCTCGTCGCCGTCTTCGCCGTGCGCAGGACCGGCCGCTTCGCGGTCTCCGCGCTGCTCGCGCTCTCCGGCGCCGGAATCATGGCCGCCGCCCTGCTCGGCGCCTCCGACGGCTCCTCGCTCGACGAGCAGGCCGCCCGGGCCTCCGGTGACACCTCGGCGACCGTCGCCTCCTTCAGCCACACCGCGTGGCCCTACGCGGCGGCCGCGGGCGGCGCCCTGATCCTGCTGGCCGGCCTGCTCGCCCTGCGCTACGGCCGCCTGTGGCCCGCGATGTCAGGCCGCTACGAACGCGACGGCACCCCGCGTCCCCGGCGCGCGGCCAAGCCCGTCGACCCCGACCGGCCCGAGGACATCTGGAAGGCGCTGGACCGGGGCGAGGACCCGACGGGCGCGGATCCCGCCTGAACCGGCGGTGCGCGGAGCCCGGCCGACGTCCGGTCGCGCGCTCGTCGATGTGGTGAATCAGACGCGGACCGGAGGCCACCCCCGCGTCCGCGACGCGCGCCGGTACGGGACAATGGACGACGAGCGTCCGGCTCGGACGGACACAGAGACAGCAATGAGGAGCAAGTCATGGCGGGCAGCAGCCACGGACACACCCCGGCCGCCTGGACCGGTGTCACCATCGTCTTCATCGGGTTCACCGTCGCGGGCGCGTTCATGGTGATGGCCGAGCCGCTCGGCTTCTGGGCCGGCATGGCGATCGTGGCCCTCGGCGGTGTCGTCGGCGGCATCATGCGCTCGATGGGCCTCGGCATGCCGAAGGACGCCCACCCGGTGCACCAGGTCACGGCCACCCGGGAGCCGGCGGCCGCCGAGGCCTGAGCCCCGAAGCCTTCGGCAGGACTTCCGCAGGACCTCGTGAGGGGCGGCCGGTGCACACCGGCCGCCCCTCACGCGCGCGTGGCGCCCCTGCGGGGCACAATACGAGGCGTGAACGCCCCTAGCCGGCGGGTGACACCCCGGCCGCCCCCGACACCCCCGACAACCGTGCTCGGACGACTCGCGGTGCCCGCCGGGACCCTCGCGGCCGTCGTCGGGGCCTTCGCCTACGTCGGGACCGTCGACCCCAACGAGCCCGGCCACTACCCGGTCTGCCCCCTCCTGCGCCTCACGGGCCTGTACTGCCCGGGCTGCGGCGGACTGCGCAGCGCGCACGCCTTCGTGCACGGGGACCTCGCCGCCGCCCTGCACGACAACGCACTGGCCGTCGCCGGCTATCTGGGCTTCGCGGTCCTGTGGACCGTCTGGGTGGTACGTGCGGTGCGCGGACGCCCCGCGCGCGTGGAACCGGCCCCGGCGCTGCTGTGGACGCTGGGCGCGTTCGTGCTGGTCTTCACGGTTGTCCGGAACCTGCCGTTCGGTGGCTGGCTGCATCCTTGATCAATTGGCGAATGTCCAGGTAGTGGGACCGGCGTCAACCGGATGTGAGGCCTTCGCCTTCCTCCGGATACCATCGCAGTGACCACCTCTTCTCTACTGGTCGCTGGAACTGTCAACCGTCTCTCCACCGCTGGAAGGGGGCCGCTCGCGTGAGTGTGCTCGACGAGATCATCGACGGAGTCCGTGCCGACCTCGCGGAGCGGCAGGCGCGCGTCAGCCTCGACGAGCTCAAGGAGCGCGCGGCGAAGGCCCCCGCCGCCAAGGACGGGGTGGCCGCGCTCCGGGGCGACGGCGTCAAGGTGATCTGCGAGGTCAAGCGCTCCAGCCCGTCCAAGGGCGCGCTGGCCGCGATCGCCGATCCGGCCGGACTGGCCGCGGACTACGAGGCGGGCGGCGCGGCCGTCATCTCCGTCCTCACCGAACAGCGCCGTTTCGGCGGCTCTCTCGCCGACCTCGAGGCGGTACGCGCGCGGGTCGACATCCCCGTGCTGCGCAAGGACTTCATCGTCACCTCGTACCAGCTGTGGGAGGCCCGCGCGTACGGCGCCGACCTCGCACTGCTGATCGTGGCCGCCCTCGAGCAGCCGGCCCTCGAGTCGCTGATCGAGCGCGCCGTCTCCATCGGCCTCACCCCGCTCGTAGAGGTCCACGACGAGGACGAGGTGGAGCGCGCGGTCGACGCGGGCGCCAAGGTGATCGGTGTCAACGCGCGCAACCTGAAGACCCTCGAGGTCGACCGGGGCACCTTCGAGCGCGTCGCCCCCGAGATCCCGGCCCACGTCGTCAGCGTCGCCGAGTCCGGCGTCCGGGGCCCGCACGACCTCATCGCGTACGCCAACGCCGGCGCCGACGCGGTCCTGGTCGGCGAGTCCCTGGTGACGGGCCGCGACCCGAAGACGGCGGTTGCCGACCTGGTGGCGGCGGGCGAGCACCCCGCACTCCGGCACGGCCGCGGCTGATCCCCCGGTAGGATCGGCCCCGATGACACCCACGACGACGGCCATGGACAGGTACGCCCGCCTCGCGCGCGGCTGCCGCCCCCGTGGCTGCCGTGCGCCCGCACGCCGGGTGCACGGCCGGCGCGTGCGGTACGTCATCGGGGACGAGCCCGGCCAGGTGAACGGCATGCGATGGCAGCGCCCCGTCAGGGGCGCGGGGCTCTTTCGGATGTGCGGCCACCGCCGCGCGGGCGCGACCGGCCACAACGGTCCCGCAGCCGACTGACCGTCCCTGCCCCCACGGCGACAGTGTCCGACACACACTCACCGTGAGGTTTCCGCATGCCCAGCGAGTTCTTCATTCCCGACCCCGAGGGTCAGATCCCCAGCGCCGAGGGCTACTTCGGCGCGTTCGGCGGCAAGTTCATCCCGGAGGCCCTCGTCGCCGCCGTGGACGAGGTCGCCGTCGAGTACGACAAGGCCAAGCACGACCCCGAGTTCGCCCGCGAGCTCGACGACCTGCTCATGCACTACACCGGCCGGCCCAGCTCCCTCACGGAGGTGCCGAGGTTCGCCGAACACGCCGGCGGCGCCCGGGTCTTCCTCAAGCGCGAGGACCTCAACCACACCGGCTCCCACAAGATCAACAACGTGCTCGGGCAGGCCCTGCTCACCCGGCGCATGGGCAAGACGCGCGTGATCGCCGAGACCGGCGCCGGCCAGCACGGCGTGGCGACGGCCACCGCCTGCGCCCTCTTCGGCCTCGAGTGCACCATCTACATGGGCGAGATCGACACCCGGCGCCAGGCCCTCAACGTGGCGCGCATGCGCATGCTGGGCGCCGAGGTCGTGGCCGTGAAGTCCGGCAGCCGCACGCTGAAGGACGCCATCAACGAGGCCTTCCGCGACTGGGTCGCCAACGTCGACCGCACCCACTACCTGTTCGGCACGGTCGCCGGACCGCACCCCTTCCCGGCGATGGTGCGCGACTTCCACCGCGTCATCGGCGTCGAGGCCCGCCGCCAGATCCTGGAGCGCGCCGGACGCCTCCCCGACGCGGCGGTCGCCTGCGTCGGCGGCGGCTCCAACGCCATCGGTCTCTTCCACGCCTTCATCCCGGACGCCGACGTCCGGCTGATCGGCTGTGAGCCGGCCGGTCACGGCATCGACACCGGCGAGCACGCGGCGACCCTGACCGCGGGCGAGCCCGGCATCCTGCACGGCTCGCGCTCCTACGTCCTCCAGGACGACGAGGGCCAGATCACCGAGCCGTACTCCATCTCGGCGGGCCTGGACTACCCGGGCATCGGCCCCGAGCACTCCTACCTCAAGGACAGCGGCCGCGGCGAGTACCGCGCGGTCACCGACGACGCGGCCATGCAGGCGCTGCGCCTGCTGTCACGCACCGAGGGCATCATCCCGGCCATCGAGAGCGCGCACGCGCTGGCCGGGGCCCTGGAGGTCGGCAAGGAGCTCGGCAAGGACGGGCTGATCGTCGTCAACCTGTCCGGCCGCGGCGACAAGGACATGGACACGGCCGCCCGTTACTTCGGCCTGTACGACACCGACGCCGAGGTCGCCGCCAACGCGGCCGACACCGCCGAGATCGAGGGGGACGCCAAGTGAGCGGGGCCGAATTCACCGGTGGGAACAGCGGGCTGCTGTCGGACACCCTCGCCGACGCCGGGGCGGAGGGCCGCGCCGCGCTCATCGCCTACCTCCCGGCCGGGTTCCCGACCGTGGACGGCGGCATCGAGGCGATCAAGGCCGTCATCGACGGTGGCGCGGACATCGTCGAGGTCGGTCTGCCGCACAGCGACCCGGTCCTCGACGGACCGGTCATCCAGACCGCCGACGACATCGCCCTGCGCGGCGGGGTGCGGATCGCGGACGTGATGCGGACGGTCCGGGAGGCCTTCGAGGCCACCGGGAAGCCGATCCTCGTCATGACCTACTGGAACCCGATCGACCGCTACGGCGTCGAGCGCTTCACCGCCGAGCTGGCCGAGGCGGGCGGCGCGGGCTGCATCCTGCCCGACCTGCCGGTCCAGGAGTCGGCGCTGTGGAGGGAGCACGCCCGCAAGCACGGCCTCGCGACGGTCTTCGTCGTGGCGCCGAGCAGCAAGGCCGCGCGGCTCGCGCAGATCACCGAGGCGGGCAGCGGCTTCGTCTACGCCGCCTCGCTGATGGGGGTCACCGGCACCCGTGAGTCGGTGGGCGCGCAGGCCCAGGACCTGGTCGAGCGGACCAGGGCCACCGGCACCGGCCTGCCCGTCTGCGTCGGCCTCGGCGTCTCCGACGCGAGGCAGGCCGCCGAGGTGGCCGGCTTCGCCGACGGTGTGATCGTCGGCTCGGCCTTCGTCAAGCGGATGCTGGACGCGCCGGACGACGCGGCCGGAATCGAGGCGGTCCGCGAACTCGCGGGCGAGCTGGCGAAGGGCGTGCGCCGACAGGTGTAGGCGGGGACGGACGCAACAGAGCGGGACATGTCTCCGGGTCACTCGAACGGGTGGACCTGGGGTCGGGGAGGCGCAATGCGCCTCCCCGGTTCGTTCTGGGGGTGTGAGCGAGAAGAATCGTGCGGGAAAGCGCACTGCCAGGGAGCGGCTGGCGGACGAGCGAGAGAAACAGAAGGCAGCGGAGCGGCGACGGCGGACGCTGATCGTCGCGTCGAGCGTCGTCTGCGTCCTGGGTCTGGCGGCGGTGATCGGGGTCGTCGCGGCCAACTCCGGCAAGGACGACAGCAGCGACAAGGCGGGGCCGGTCGTGGCCCCCTCGGGGGCGCAGGGCGAGGACGCGCTCGCGATCCCCGTCGGCAAGGACGGTGCCAAGTCCACGCTCACCGTGTGGGAGGACTTCCGCTGCCCGGCCTGCAAGGCCTTCGAGGCGGCGTACCGTCCCACGATCCACGAGCTGACGGACGCCGGGAAGCTCAGGGTCGAGTACCACCTGGCCACGCTCATCGACGGCAACATGGGCGGCAGCGGCTCCCGTAACGCGGCCAACGCGGCGGCGTGCGCGCAGGACGTCGGGAAGTTCCCCGCGTACCACGACGTGCTGTACGAGAACCAGCCGGAGGAAACCGACGACGCCTTCGCCGAGAACAGCAAGCTCATCGGGCTCGCGGCCAAGGTCGACGGCCTCGACACGCCCGCGTTCCGTACCTGCGTCGAGGGCGGCACGCACAACAGCTGGGTCGAGAAGTCCAACCAGGCCTTCCAGAACGGCCACTTCGGCGGCACTCCGACCGTGCTGTTCAACGGCAAGAACATCTACGCCGACCAGTCGATGACGCCGGCCAAGCTGAAGCAGATGGTGGAGGAAGCCGACAAAGGGTGACCAGGGGTGAGGCCCTGCACACCCGCCCGTTATGGAGCCGTAGCCGGGCTGCCCGTCGTCGGCCCGGTCCGGCACGGTAGCGTCGACCCTGCCATGGAACTTGCCTACATTCCCAGCCCGTCGCACGGGGTGCTGTATCTCGGCCCCGTTCCGCTGCGCGGCTACGCGTTCTGCATCATCATCGGCGTCTTCGTCGCGGTCTGGCTCGGCAACAAGCGCTGGGTCGCCCGCGGCGGGCAGACCGGCACGGTGGCCGACATCTCCGTCTGGGCGGTGCCCTTCGGCCTGGTCGGCGGCCGGCTCTACCACGTGATCACGGACTACGAGCTGTACTTCAGCGAGGGCCGCGACTGGGTGGACGCCTTCAAGGTCTGGGAGGGCGGCCTCGGTATCTGGGGCGCGATCGCGCTCGGCGCGGTGGGCGCGTGGATCGGCTGCCGCCGCCGGGGTATCGCGCTGCCCGCGTACGCCGACGCCATCGCGCCGGGCATCGCCCTCGCCCAGGCGATCGGCCGCTGGGGCAACTGGTTCAACCAGGAGCTGTACGGCAAGCAGACCGACCTTCCCTGGGCGCTGCACATCACGTCCTCGGCGGACGGCCGGGTGCCCGGCTACTACCACCCGACGTTCCTGTACGAGTCGCTGTGGTGCGTCGGCGTAGCGCTCCTCGTCATCTGGGCCGACCGCCGCTTCAAGCTCGGGCACGGGCGGGCCTTCGCGCTGTACGTCGCCGCGTACTGCGTGGGCCGCGCGTGGATCGAGTACATGCGGGTCGACGACGCCCACCACATCCTGGGCCTGCGGCTGAACGACTGGACCGCGATGGTCGTGTTCCTGCTCGCGGTGATCTACATCGTGATCTCGGCGAAGAAGCGGCCGGGGCGCGAAGCGGTGGTCGAGCCGGGTGCGGGCGCCTCCGGCGGTGGGACGGAAGCCGACGGCGAGGGCACGTCGGAGGACGCGGCCGAGGACGAGGCCGAGGGCAAGAGTGAGGCCAAGGCCGAGGACAAGGCCGAGGGCAAGGACAAGGCTGGGTTCGGCGCCGACGCGAAGGCCGGTGCGAAGCGTGCCGGCGAAGTGAAGGCCGAGAGCGACGCCGGCGCCGACGCGAAGGGCGAGGCGGACACCAAGGCCTCCGCCGATGCCAAGGTCTCCGCCGTCACCAAGGCCTCCGTCGATGCCAAGGCACCTGCCGACGTCAAGGCCGACGCCGGTGCGAAGGGTGAGGCCGGGAAGGCCGCCGCGGTGAAGGCCGAGGACGTGGCCGGTTCGAAGGACGAGGTCAAGGACGGAGCCGAGTCGGCCGGCAAGAAGAGCTGACGGCTGGTTGTTCGTACGACGACGAGGGCGCCCGGGGTCTGCCGGGCGCCCTCGTCGTCCGTGCGCGACGGGGAGGGTTCAGTCCCCGCGGGCTGCCAGGGACAGAGTGCGCTGCGCCATGGCCACCACGGCCGCGTCGACGAACCGGCCGTCCGGGAGCGCCTGGGCGCCCTGCTCGGTGGCCGCCGCTTTCACGATCGTCTCGGCTTCCTCCAGCTCGTGCTGGGTGGGCAGGTAGGCCCGTTCGATGATCGGGAGCTGGCGGGGGTGGATGGCGGCGCGGCCCAGGAAACCGAGGGTGCGGCCGTGGGCGCAGCTGGTGGCCAGGCCCTCCAGGTCACGGATGTCGGGGTGCACCGACTGGGGCGGGGGCGCCAGACCCGCGGCCCGGGCGGCGACCACGACCCGGGCGCGGGACCAGTCGAGGCCCGCGTCGTCGCGGACGCCCAGGTCTGCTCGTAGGTCCGCCTCGCCGAGGGCGATGCCGCGCAGCGAGGGGTGGGCGCAGGCGATGGCGAAGGCGTGTTCGATGCCCAGGGCTGTTTCCAGGAGGGCGTGGAGGGGGGTGGCTCCACGGTCCGCGGGCGGCACGGTCTCGGCGACGCGGGTGATCTGGTGCGGGGACGTCACTTTCGGCAGGCGCAGCGCGGAGACCCCGGGGAGGGCGGCCATCGTGCGGAGGTCCGCCGCGGCGAAGGGGCTGTCCAGGGCGTTCACCCGGACGTGGACCGGGACCGGCTGGGGCTCGCGAAGGCGTTCGGCGGTGGCCGTGCGGGCGTACTCCTTGCGGTCCGGGGCGACCGCGTCCTCCAGGTCGACGATGACGACGTCGGCGCCGCAGGCGAGGGCCTTGGTGACGGTCTGCGGGCGGTCACCGGGGACATAGAGCCAGGTCAGAGGGGTCTTCGTCATACGGCGCCCGCCTTGCGGAGGGAGGTCAGCTCGGCTTCGGACAGGCCCAGTTCGGTCAGGACCTCCTCCGTGTCGGCGCCGTGCGGGCGGCCGGTCCAGCGGATCGCGCCGGGGGTCGAGGAGAGCCGGAAGAGGACGTTCTGCATGCGGATCCGGCCCAGCTCCGGGTCCTCGACCGCGGTGATGGTGCCGAGGGCCTGGTACTGGGGGTCCGCCATCACGTCGCGTACGTCCTGGATCGGGGCGATCGCGGCCTCCGCCTTCTCGAAGGCGGCGAGGACGTCGGTGCGGCTGCGGGCGGCGATCCAGCTGCCGACCGCCTCGTCGAGCAGGTCGGCGTGGGCGGCCCGGTCGGCGCCGGTCGCGAACCAGGGCTCGTCGATCAGCTCGGGGCGGCCGACCAGGCGCATCACGCGTTCCGCGATCGACTGGGCCGACGTGGAGACGGCGACCCAGTTCCCGTCGGCCGTGCGGTAGGTGTTGCGCGGGGCGTTGTTGGCGGAGCGGTTGCCGGTGCGGGCCTGGACGTATCCCAGCTGGTCGTACCAGAGCGGCTGGGGGCCGAGGACGGTGAGGATGGGCTCGATGATCGCCATGTCGACGACCTGTCCCTCGCCGGTGCGGTCGCGGGCGGCGAGGGCCGTCATGACGGCGTAGGCGGTGGCCAGACCGGCGATCGAGTCGGCCAGGCCGAAGGGCGGGAGGGTCGGGGACGCGTCCGGTTCTCCGGTGATCGCCGCGAATCCGCTCATCGCCTCGGCGAGGGTGCCGAAGCCGGGGCGGTGGGCGTAGGGGCCGAACTGGCCGAAGGCGGTGACCCGGGCGAGGACCAGGCGGGGGTTGGCCGCCGACAGCGCGTCCCAGCCGAGGTCCCACTTCTCCAGGGTGCCGGGACGGAAGTTCTCGATGATCACGTCGGCGGTGGCGGCGAGGCGCAGCAGCGTGGCGCGGCCGCCGGGCCTGGAGAGGTTGAGGGTGATGGCGCGCTTGTTGCGGCCGAGGATCTTCCACCAGAGGCCCACGCCGTCCTTGGACGGGCCGTGGCCTCGGGAGGGGTCCGGCTGGGTGGGGTGCTCGACCTTGACGACCTCCGCGCCGAAGTCGCCGAGCATGGTGGCGGCGAGGGGGCCGGCGAAGAGGGTGGCCAGGTCCAGGACGCGGACACCGTGCAGGGGAGTGGTCTTCTCGGCGGCCGTTTCGGTGGCCTTCTCCGCGGTCTTCTCGGTCATGACGCGTACTGCGTCTCGATCTCGGAGCGGTAGGGCATCGAGGCGGAGGCGCCCGGTCGTTGGACCGACAGGGCCGCCGCCGCGGACGCCCAGGCCAGCGCCTCCCGTACGGGCCGCCCCTCGCCGAGCGCGACCGCGAGGGCGCCGACGAAGGTGTCGCCCGCGCCGGTCGAGTCGACGGCGGTGACGCGCGGGGCGGGCACGGTCAGCGGCTGCGCTCCCCGGGTGGCGTACAGGCTGCCTGACGAGCCGAGCGTGATGACCACCTCCGGCACGCTGTCCAGCAGGGCGGTGGCCGCCTCGCGCGGGTCGGTGCGGCCGGTGAGTGTGGCCGCCTCGTGCTCGTTGGGGACCAACAGGTCTGTGGCCGCGAGGAGTTCGGGCGGGAGCGGCTGGGCGGGGGCCGGGGTGAGGATCGTCCGGACACCGTGGGCGCGGGCCGCGCGGGCGCTCGCGACGACCGCGGCCAGGGGAACCTCGAGCTGGAGCAGGAGCACGTCCGCGGAGGAGATGAGGACCTCGTCGCCGGGGACGAGGTGGTCGACGGTGCCGTTCGCGCCGGGGACGACCACGATCGCGTTGCCGCCCTCGTCGTCCACGACGATGTGCGCGGTGCCGGAGGGGCTCTCGACGGTGCGCAGGTGGTCGGTGTTCACGCCGGAGTGCTCCAGGGTGGAGCGCAGCCGGGTGCCGAAGGCGTCGTTGCCGACGGCGCCGATCATCGAGACGGTGCCCCCCGCGTGGGCGGCGGCGACCGCCTGGTTGGCGCCCTTGCCGCCGGGGATCGTACGGAACTCCCGTCCCGTCACGGTCTCCCCGCGTTGCGGGGGCTTCTCGACGTAGGCGACGAGGTCCATGTTCGTGCTGCCGAGCACGACGATGTCGGTCATGGCTGGGAAGCCTCCCGGGGGATGAGGGACCAGGTGAGGTGGGCCAGGGTGTCGAAGCCGACACCGTCGAGGCCGGCGACGGAGGTGGCCAGGCGGTTCTTGAGGGGGGCCGTCCAGTGGTCGGGCAGGGCGGCCGGGTCGCCGGTGAGCAGGGCGGCGATCCCGCCGGCCGTCGCGCCCACCGAGTCGGTGTCCAGGGCGCCGGACACGGCACGGCCGATGGAGCCGGTGAAGTCGCCGTCCGCGTGGGTGAGGGCGGCGGCGATCAGGGCGGTGTTGGGGATGGCGTGGACCCAGTGGTGCCCCTGGTGTGCGGCGTGGAGTTCGTCCACGACGGTGTCGAAGTCGGGGTGTTCCCCGGCGAGCCGGACGGCGTGGGTGACCGCCCGCGCGAGCCGGGAGCGGGGCGGGACGACGCTCAGGCCGGTGCGCAGACAGGCGTGGACGTCATGCGCGCCGGTCGTGGCGGCGGCGATGACGGCCGCCGTGAACATCGCCGCGTAGACGCCGTTGGCGGTGTGCGTGAGGGTGGCGTCGCGGTGGGCCTGCTCGGCCGCCGCGGCCGGGTCCCCGGGGTTGGTCCAGCCGTGGACGTCGGCGCGGATGAGGGCGCCGATCCACTCGCGGAAGGGGTTGCGGTGGCGGGCGGTGAGCGGGGGCTCGATGCCGCAGAGGAGGTTGCGCAGGGCGAGACGCTCGGCGGTGAAGGTGCGGCCCGCGGGGAGTTCGTCCAGCCAGAGCCGGGCCACGTCCGCGGTGGTGAAGTCCCTGCCGTGGCGTTGGAGCAGGAGGAGGTTGAGGAGCGGGTAGTTGAGGTCGTCGTCCTCGGGCATGCCGTCGATGTTCTCGGCGAGGGAGGTGGTCGCCGAGCGGCGGTTCCAGGGGTGCGCCTCGAGGAGCGGCTCGGGGATTCCGCGGGCGGTGAAGTAGCCGGCGAGGGGCCAGTTGCCGGTGGCCCGGGCGAGCCCGCGGACGGCGTCCAGGGGGAGCTTCTCCACCGGTTTGCCCAGCAGGCAGCCGACGGCCCGGCCCAGCCAGGCCGCTTCCAGGGCGGCCGGGGCGGGGGCCGGCGCGTGCGTGCCGGCCGGACGGCTCGGCCACTGCGGGCACAGGGCCCTGATCTTCTCCAGTCCGGTCGGCTCGTGCTCCGCCGACCTGCTGGGCAGGTCGGCCAGTTCGTCCAGGAGGTCGTCCGCGAGGAGGCGCAGATAGCGCGAGGCGCGTTGCGGGGACGCACCGGCGCGGGCGGGGGCCTCGCAGCCGCCGGCCGCTTTCCAGCGTGCGGCGATCGCCCACGGTTCCCGGCCGTCCTGGACCGCCTGGCGCAGTTCGTGGCCGAGGAGGTCCTCGGGCTGGACCCAGGTCAGGCGGAGCATCGCGGACCTCCCATCGCGAAGAACGCCCGCTCGTGGGTGCGGCGGTGGTGGACGTCGCGGTCGAAGATCTCCCGGGTGACCTCGGTGAGTGTCGCCGCGGGCTGCCAGAGGTCGAGGCGGCTGGCCTCGCCGACCTGCTTCGACCACGCGTCGGGAACCGGCGAGCCGAGGGCGCCGGCCACCGCTCCCGCCATCGTCGCGATCGAATCGCAGTCGCGGCCGTAGTTGACCGCGCCGAGGACCGCCTGCCGGTAGTCGCCGTCGGCCACCAGCAACATGCCCAGGGCGACGGGGAGTTCCTCGATCGCGTGCAGGCGGGAAGGGCGGCGGGCGGCCAGGGAGGGCCGGCGGTAGTCGGGGCCGACGGTGTCGTACGGCGCCACCGCCTCCCGGAGCGGCACCAGCGCCGACTCGAAGTCGGTGTGCCGGGCCGCCGCTTCGCAGACCTTCTCGATCGCCGTGCGGGTCCCGTCCCGCGCCAGGGTCAGACAGGCCGCGACGACGGAGTCCGCCGTCGCGCCCGGCGTGCACGCGGCCGCCACCGCGGCCGCGAAGACTCCCGCCGCCTCGCGGCCGTACGACGACTGGTGGGCGCCGGCGATGTCCAGCGCCTCGGCGTACGCACCCGCCGGGTTGGCCGCGTTGACCAGGCCCACCGGCGCCATGTACATCGCCGCGCCACAGTTGACGATGTTGCCGACGCCTGCCTCGCGGGGGTCCACATGACCGTAGTGCAGCCTTGCCACCAGCCATTTCTCCGCCAGGAAGATCCGCTGGAGGGGGAGTGCCTCCGCCTCCAGCTCCGGGATCCAGCGGGGTGTCGTCAGCAGGTCCGGGACCAGGTGGTCGGCGATCGCGTAGGCGTCCAGGTGATCGCGGACCGTGGCGTAGACCCTGATCAGCGCGTGGGTCATCAAGGTGTCGTCGGTGACGTGGCCGTCGCCCTTGTGGTACGGGGCGATCGGGCGGGCGGTGCGCCAGTCGTCGCCGTTCCAGGGGCCGACGACGCCGTGGACCCGGCTGCCGTGGCGCTGGAGGATCTGCTCGGGGGAGTAGCCCTCGACGGGGCCGCCGAGCGCGTCACCGACGGCCGCGCCGACGAGGGCTCCGGTGATGCGGTCTTCCAGGGTTCCGCCGTTGCTTTCTTGTGCTTTGGGCGTCATGCCCCGAATCATCCTCCTGGAGGGGCCGGTTGTGTGGCTTCCAGGAGTTCGGCGAGTTCCACCAGGTCGGTGCCGGTGAGCCGGGGCAGGACGCAGCCGGACAGGACGCGGCAGCTGTCCCGCCAGGAGGCGGGGATCGCGGCGCCGCCGCCCAACGCGCCGGTCAGCGCGCCCGCCAGGGCCGGGGCCGAGTCCGCGACCCGGGAGAGACAGGCCGCCGCCGGTACCGCTTCGCCGATACGTCCGCCGGACGCCGTCACCAGGGCCAGGGCCACCGGGACCGTCTCCGCCGCCGCGATGCCGTAGCTGTAGACGTGGTCGACGATCTGGTGCTCCAGGAGGGGGACGAGCGCGAAGGCGCTGTCGGCGCCGCGGGCCAGTTCGAGGGCGTGCCGGGCGTTGCGGCCGATCTCGGTGTGCTCGGGGAGTTCGGCGAGCGCCGCCGCCACGCAGGCGTCGGGGTCCGCGCCGACGAGGGCCAGCGCCAGGGCCGCCGCCATCGCGCGTGCGCCGTGCACGCCGTCGCCGTCCTGCGTGTAGCGGGCGTCGAACTCGGCGAGTTCGGCGGCGAGTCGGGGGTCGCCGGGGTGGGCCACGGCCAGGACGCAGGCGCGTACGCAGGCCGCGTCGTCGAAGTAGTGGGGGTTGTCGTGGCCGGTGGCGGGCGGCCGCAGTCCTGCGGCGAGGTTGCCGAGGCCTGCGCGGACGGAGATCCGGGCGCGCAGCGGGAGGACGGCGGACTCGATCTCGGGAGCGCGGTCGGCGGCCGCCGCGACCTCGCAGGCGACGGCGTTCCAGGTGAGGTCGATGGCGGCGCGTGTCCGGCGTTCCCGGCTGAGGTCGCCGAGGGCGGCGTCGTCGCCGGCCCGCAGGACCGCCTCGGCCGCGAAGGCCGCCCACTCGGCGTCGTCGGAAGGGCCGAGGCGCAGCGGTTCGGGGGGCTGGTTGAGGGCGATGGGGACGGGGAGGGTGGTCGTCGCGTTGTGTTCGGCGAAGGTGTCGAGTTCGCGGGTGAGGCGGCGGGTCCACTCCGGCATTCGGGCGGCTCGGTGGCGGGCGGCGGGCCAGCCGGCGGCGTCGCCCGCGGCGAGGCCGAGGAGGAGGCCTTCGATGCGGGTTCCCTGCGGGCGCTCGGCGTTGCGGGATGCCTGGGCTGCGCCTTCGGCCCGGTTGTTCCCACCCGCACCACCAGTGCGGCTTCCGCTGTCGGGCGCTGGTGATCTCTGCGGGGCGCTCTCGCCGTCGGCGACCGCCGGTCCGTTCGCTCCCGCCGTAGCCGTAGCCGTAGCCGTAGCCGTAGCCGTAGCCGTAGGCGTAGCCGTAGCTGTATCCGTTGGGGTCGGGATCGCTTTCTGTGTCTGTGTCTGTGTCTGCGTCCGTGTCGCGGTGGCCGGTGTCGCTGTCGGCGCCGCTGTCGTCGTCGTTGCCGACACCGTCGACGGCACCGGCTCGGTGGGTTCGGTGGGATCGGTGGGGTCCGGGGGTGGAGTTCCCGTGGACGTGTCCTCCTGCCAGGGGCCCGGTGGCCTCACAGCCGTACCTCCGCGGTGTCGTTCGTCGTCAGGGTGAAGGCGGTCGGGTCCGGCAGGGGAATCCGGGCGAGGCCCGTCAGATTGGGCACGAGGTCGTCCATGACCATCCCCTCGCCCCACTTCCCGCCCTCGCCCGGCACGAGCAACTCGGCCACGTCCAGCACGTGGTGGCCCGCCATGGACGGCAGGCAGCTGCCCCGTGCCGGGCCGATCGCCGCCGCCCACTCCGCCGGGATCGCCGACACGCCCTGCGTCGCACCGGCCAGGGCGCCCGCCACCGCGGCCGTCGTGTCCGCGTCGCGGCCCATGTTCACCGCCGTCAGGACGGCTTCGCGGAAGTCGCCGTCGGCGGCCGCGTAGGCGCCGAAGGCGAGGGCGACGGCCTCGGGGGCGAGGTCGGTCCAGGGGTAGCCGCCGATGACGACGGCGGAGCGGACCGCCCGCTCGCCCCGGTGGGCCACCGCCACTGCCCGGCGCAGCGAACGCGCCGTCCAGGAGTCCTCGGGGACCACGGCGAGGGCGGAGGCGACCACCGAGATCGCCGGTGCTCCCGCCATCGCCGCGGCCACTCCCGCCGCGACCGCCTGGCCGCCGTAGATGCCCTCGCCGTCGTGGCTCACGGCGCCGTCGATCGCGACCAGGCGGGCCGCTTCCGCCGGACGGCCCGCGGCGAAGACGCCGAAGGGGGCGGCGCGCATCGCCAGGCCGTCGCTCCAGGCGTGCCGGTGCTGCGCCGAGATCGGCGCCGCCAGGCCTCGGCGGAGGTTCTCCAGGGTGCCGCGTTCGCTGAAGCCGGCGCCGCGGAAGGGGCCCTCGTCGAGGTCGGCGATCCACTGGTGCCAGGCCGCCTCGACGTGGGCGGGGGTGAGCGCGGAGCCGTGGCGGGCCAGCAGCAGGCCCGAGAAGATCGCGTACTCGGTGTCGTCGGTGCCGGCCGGCCGGTCGGTGACGTATCCCGTGATACGGCCCCAGCGGGCGCGGATCTCGGAGGGCTTCATGTTCTCCGCGGGGGCTCCCAGCGCGTCTCCCACGGCCAGGCCGAGCAGCGCGCCGCGGGCCCGCTCGCGCAGGCCGGCGGCGTCCCCCGGCGCCGGGACCGAGGGGATGCAGGCGGTCGATGCCATACGCGACCTCTCCTCAGGGGTTCCGCACGGGGCGCGGAGCCCTTTTGCGGATGTGTCCCACCGTCGGCGGTTGACCTCAGCCTCGGAGGCCCTCATGTCACCCGGTCGACATCTGTGCGGGTTGCCGATCGGATGAGCATTCGAGGGTAAAACCGCAGGTTAGCCCAGCCTTTCCTTCCTGGCGGGCGGGAATCTCCCGGCCTATCTTTAGCGTTGTCGAAGAGTGGAATCAGTCCAGACTTAGCTTTGCCTCAGCTTGCCTGAGGCGCTCCGAACACCCTGGGGGATCTCGTGGCCATCATCGAAACCGAAGCTGCACTGCACGAGGCGCACCGCGACAACCACACCCACCGGGATGTCAACGGTGGCTGGCTGCGCCCCGCCGTCTTCGGCGCGATGGACGGCCTGGTCTCCAACCTCGCCCTGATGACCGGTGTCGCCGGCGGTTCGGTGGGCCACCAGACCATCGTCATCACCGGACTCGCCGGGCTCGCCGCGGGCGCCTTCTCCATGGCCGCCGGCGAGTACACCTCCGTCGCCTCGCAGCGCGAGCTCGTCGAGGCCGAACTCGAGGTCGAGCGACGGGAGCTGACGAAGCACCCCCAGGACGAGGAGGCCGAACTCGCCGCGCTGTACGAGGCCCGCGGTGTCGAGCCCGAGCTGGCCCGGCAGGTCGCCCGGCAGCTGTCGCGCGATCCCGAGCAGGCCCTGGAGATCCACGCCCGCGAGGAGCTGGGCATCGACCCCTCCGATCTGCCCTCGCCGCTGATCGCCGCGGTGTCGAGCTTCGGCGCGTTCGCGCTGGGCGCGCTGCTGCCCGTACTCCCTTATCTCCTGGGCGCCGCTTCGCTCTGGCCGGCCGTGCTGCTCGCGCTGTTCGGGCTGTTCGGCTGCGGGGCCGTGGTGGCCCGGGTGACCGCGCGTACCTGGTGGTACAGCGGACTGCGGCAGCTCGCCCTCGGTGGTGCGGCGGCCGGTGTGACGTACGCCCTGGGCAGCTGGTTCGGAACGGCCGTAGGATAGTGCGGATGCTACTTATGCGTTGGGCCGCATAAGTAGCCGTTACTGACTGGTTTCGAGTACTTAACCAGCGGGCATGAGCCGTAAGCGCTGTGGGCAATGACGCCTTCGGCGTACTCGCGAGGCGAACGACGCCGCTCTCCTCGCCTGCCGGACCGGCGGACACCGATCTGATCGATCTCGTCCCGTTCGGTCCCCACATACTTCCAGCCACGTGCGCAACACCCCTGTCGTGACACCGTGGCGTCCGCATGCTGGAACGGAGTATCCGGTTCCCGAGAACCGCTCCATCATGTAACCTGCACGAAATTTTGCGTTCCGCAGAGGGCCAACGTCGTCCCTTCGCCAGCAGATATGCCACTTGAGACGACGACGGGAGAGCCGATGCGTACGCCGCGCCAGCCGTCCCAGCATTCCGGGAATGGCCAGAACTGGTCCTTCATGGATGCTCGCCCTGCTGCGCAGGGTATGTACGACCCCCGCAACGAGCACGACGCCTGTGGCGTCGGCTTCGTGGCCAACCTCACCGGCGAGGCGAGCCACACGCTGGTCGAGCAGGCGCTCACCGTTCTGCGCAACCTCGAACACCGCGGCGCCACCGGCTCCGAGCCGGACTCCGGCGACGGCGCGGGCATCCTGACCCAGGTCCCGGACGCCTTCTTCCGCGAGGTGGCCGGACTTGAGCTCCCCGAGGCCGGCGGCTACGCCGTCGGCATCGCCTTCCTCCCCGAGGACGGCATCGACGAGGTCGTCTCACAGATCGAGACGATCGCCGCCGACGAGGACCTCACCGTCCTCGGCTGGCGCGAGGTCCCGGTCGCCCCCGGGCTGCTCGGCGCCACCGCCCGCTCGACGATGCCGGCCTTCCGCCAGATCTTCGTCACGGACCACGCGAGCACGGGCGTCGACCTCGACCGCAAGGCGTTCGTGCTGCGCAAGCGCGCCGAACGCGAGGCGGGCGTCTACTTCCCGTCGCTGTCCGCGCGGACCATCGTCTACAAGGGCATGCTGACCACCGGCCAGCTCGAGCCCTTCTTCCCGGACCTGTCCGACCGCCGCTTCGCCTCGGCCGTCTCGCTCGTCCACTCGCGCTTCTCGACGAACACCTTCCCGTCGTGGCCCCTCGCGCACCCGTACCGCTTCGTCGCGCACAACGGTGAGATCAACACCGTCAAGGGCAACCGCAACTGGATGACCGCCCGCGAGTCGCAGCTGGTCTCGGACCTGTTCGGCTCCGACGGCAAGTCCATCGAGCGGATCTTCCCGGTGTGTACGCCGGACGCCTCCGACTCGGCGTCCTTCGACGAGGTGCTCGAGCTGCTCCACCTCGGTGGCCGCTCGCTGCCGCACTCCGTGCTGATGATGATCCCGGAGGCGTGGGAGAACCACGACTCCATGGACCCCGCCCGGCGCGCCTTCTACGAGTTCCACTCCACGATGATGGAGCCCTGGGACGGCCCGGCCTGTGTCACCTTCACCGACGGCACCCAGGTCGGCGCCGTGCTCGACCGCAACGGTCTGCGTCCCGGCCGCTACTGGGTCACCGACGACGGCCTCGTCGTCCTCGGCTCCGAGGTCGGCGTCCTCGACATCGACCCCGCCAAGGTCGTCCGCAAGGGCCGCCTCCAGCCCGGCCGGATGTTCCTCGTCGACACCGCCGAGCACCGCATCATCGAGGACGACGAGATCAAGGCCCAGCTCGCCGCCGAGAAGCCCTACGCCGAGTGGCTGGAGGCAGGCGAGATCGAGCTGGTCGACCTGCCCGAGCGCGAGCACATCGTGCACACCCACGCCTCGGTCACCCGCCGCCAGCAGACCTTCGGCTACACCGAGGAAGAGCTGCGCGTCATCCTCGCGCCGATGGCCAAGACCGCCGGCGAACCGCTCGGTTCCATGGGCACCGACTCGCCGATCGCCGCGCTCTCCGCGCGCCCGCGGCTGCTCTTCGACTACTTCACCCAGCTGTTCGCGCAGGTCACCAACCCGCCGCTGGACGCGATCCGCGAAGAGCTCGTGACCTCGCTGCGCTCCTCCCTCGGCCCGCAGGGCAACCTGCTCGAGCCGAGCGCCGCGTCGTGCCGGACGGTCACCCTGCCGTTCCCGGTCATCGACAACGACGAGCTGGCCAAGCTCATCCACATCAACGCCGACGGCGACATGCCCGGCTTCAAGGCCGCGACGCTCTCCGGTCTGTACCGGGTGCACGGCGGCGGTGACGCGCTGGCCGCCCGCATCGAGGAGATCTGCGCCGAGGCCGACGCGGCCATCGACAACGGCGCCCGTCTCATCGTCCTGTCGGACCGCCACTCGGACGCCGAGCACGCCCCGATCCCGTCGCTGCTGCTCACCGCGGCCGTCCACCACCACCTCATCCGCACCAAGCAGCGCACCGAGGTGGGCCTGCTGGTCGAGGCCGGTGACGTCCGCGAGGTCCACCACGTCGCGCTGCTGATCGGCTTCGGCGCCGCCGCCGTCAACCCGTACCTGGCGATGGAGTCCGTCGAGGACCTGCTGCGCGCGGGCACCTTCCTGAACGGCATGGAGCCCGAGCAGGCGATCCGCAACCTGATCTACGCGCTGGGCAAGGGCGTCCTGAAGGTCATGTCCAAGATGGGCATCTCGACCGTCGCCTCCTACCGCGGCGCCCAGGTCTTCGAGGCCGTCGGTCTCGACGACGCCTTCGTCACCAAGTACTTCAGCGGCACCGCCACCAAGATCGGCGGCGTCGGCATCGACGTCATCGCCAAGGAGGTCGCCGCCCGCCACGCCAAGGCGTACCCGGCCAGCGGCATCGCGCCGGCCCACCGCGCGCTGGAGATAGGCGGCGAGTACCAGTGGCGCCGCGAGGGCGAGCCGCACCTGTTCGACCCGGAGACGGTCTTCCGCCTCCAGCACTCGACGCGCACGGCCCGCTACGACATCTTCAAGAAGTACACGGACCGCGTGAACGAGCAGTCCGAGCGCCTCATGACGCTGCGCGGCCTCTTCGGCTTCAAGACCGGTGCCGACGGCCGTCAGCCGATCTCCATCGACGAGGTCGAGTCGGTCGACGAGATCGTCAAGCGCTTCTCCACCGGCGCCATGTCGTACGGCTCCATCTCCAAGGAGGCGCACGAAACCCTCGCCATCGCCATGAACCAGCTGGGCGGCAAGTCCAACACCGGTGAGGGCGGCGAGGACGCGGACCGGCTGTACGACCCGGCGCGCCGCTCGGCGATCAAGCAGGTCGCCTCCGGCCGCTTCGGCGTCACCTCCGAGTACCTGGTCAACGCCGACGACATCCAGATCAAGATGGCCCAGGGCGCCAAGCCCGGCGAGGGCGGCCAGCTGCCCGGCCACAAGGTCTACCCGTGGGTCGCCAAGACCCGGCACAGCACCCCCGGTGTCGGTCTGATCTCCCCGCCGCCGCACCACGACATCTACTCGATCGAGGACCTGGCCCAGCTGATCCACGACCTGAAGAACGCGAACCCGCAGGCGCGGATTCACGTGAAGCTGGTCTCCGAGGTCGGCGTCGGCACGGTCGCGGCCGGTGTGTCCAAGGCGCACGCGGACGTCGTGCTCATCTCCGGCCACGACGGCGGCACCGGCGCCTCGCCGCTCACCTCGCTCAAGCACGCGGGCGGCCCCTGGGAGCTCGGCCTCGCCGAGACCCAGCAGACGCTGCTGCTCAACGGCCTGCGCGACCGGATCGTCGTGCAGACCGACGGCCAGCTGAAGACCGGCCGCGACGTCATCATCGCCGCGCTGCTCGGCGCCGAGGAGTTCGGTTTCGCGACCGCGCCGCTCGTCGTCTCCGGCTGCGTCATGATGCGCGTCTGCCACCTGGACACCTGCCCGGTCGGCATCGCCACCCAGAACCCGGTGCTCCGCGACCGCTTCGCCGGCAAGGCGGAGTACGTGGTGAACTTCTTCAAGTTCATCGCCGAGGAGGTCCGCGAGATCCTCGCCGAGCTGGGCTTCCGCACCATCGAGGAGGCCGTCGGCCACGCCGAGGTCCTCGACGTCGAGCGCGCCGTCGACCACTGGAAGGCACAGGGCCTGAACCTGGCCCCGCTGTTCCACGTGCCCGCCCTGCCCGAGGGCGCGGCGCTGCACCAGGTCATCACGCAGGACCACGGCCTGGAGAAGGCGCTCGACAACGAGCTGATCAAGCTCGCCGCCGACGCCCTGGCCGCGGACTCCGCGACCGACGCCCAGCCGGTGCGCGCCCAGGTCTCCATCCGCAACATCAACCGCACGGTCGGCACCATGCTCGGCCACGAGGTGACGAAGAAGTTCGGTGGCGCGGGCCTGCCCGAGGACACCATCGACATCACCTTCACCGGCTCCGCCGGCCAGTCCTTCGGCGCCTTCCTCCCGCGCGGTGTCACGCTGCGCCTGGAGGGCGACGCCAACGACTACGTCGGCAAGGGTCTCTCCGGCGGCCGCGTCGTCGTCCGCCCGGACCGGGGCGCCGACCACCTCGCCGAGTACTCGACGATCGCGGGCAACACCATCGCCTACGGCGCGACCGGCGGCGAGCTGTTCCTGCGCGGCCGGACCGGTGAGCGGTTCTGTGTCCGCAACTCCGGCGCGACGGTCGTCTCCGAGGGCGTGGGCGACCACGGCTGCGAGTACATGACCGGCGGTCACGCGGTGGTCCTCGGCGAGACGGGCCGCAACTTCGCGGCCGGTATGTCGGGCGGCATCGCCTACGTGATCGACCTGAACCGCGACAACGTCAACGCCGGCAACCTCGGCGCCGTCGAGGCACTGGACGAGACCGACAAGCAGTGGCTGCACGACGTCGTGCGCCGTCACGCCGAGGAGACCGGTTCGACGGTCGCGGCCAAGCTGCTCGTCGACTGGGACGCCGCCGCGGAGCGCTTCAGCAAGATCATCCCCAGCACGTACAAGGCAGTGCTCGCCGCCAAGGACGCCGCCGAGCAGGCGGGACTCTCCGAGTCCGAGATCACCGAGAAGATGATGGAGGCGGCGACCAATGGCTGACCCGAAGGGCTTCCTGAACCACGGCCGTGAGGTCGCCAAGTCCCGTCCCGTCGACGTGCGTCTGAAGGACTGGAACGAGGTCTACGTCCCCGGTTCGCTGCTGCCGATCATCGGCAAGCAGGCCGGCCGGTGCATGGACTGCGGCATCCCGTTCTGCCACAACGGCTGTCCGCTGGGGAACCTGATCCCCGAGTGGAACGACTTCGCCTACCGCGAGGACTGGACGGCGGCCTCCGAGCGGCTGCACGCCACGAACAACTTCCCGGAGTTCACGGGCCGCCTGTGCCCCGCTCCGTGCGAGTCGGCGTGTGTGCTGGGCATCAACCAACCGGCCGTCACCATCAAGAACGTCGAGGTCTCGATCATCGACAAGGCGTGGGAGACCGGTGACGTCGCCCCGCAGGCGCCCGAGCGCCTGTCCGGCAAGACCGTCGCGGTCATCGGCTCGGGCCCGGCGGGCCTGGCCGCCGCCCAGCAGCTCACCCGGGCCGGCCACACCGTCGCCGTCTACGAGCGCGCGGACCGCATCGGAGGCCTCCTGCGGTACGGCATCCCCGAGTTCAAGATGGAGAAGCGGCACATCAACCGCCGTATCGAGCAGATGCGCGCGGAGGGCACCCGCTTCCGTACCGGGATCGAGATCGGCCGCGACCTCAAGGCGACCGACCTGAAGAAGCGCTACGACGCCATCGTCATCGCCGCCGGCGCCACGACCGCCCGTGACCTTCCGGTCCCCGGCCGTGAGCTCAAGGGCGTCTACCAGGCGATGGAGTACCTGCCGCTGGCCAACAAGGTCCAGGAGGGCGACTTCGTGGCGCCCCCGATCTCGGCCGAGGGCAAGCACGTCGTGGTCATCGGCGGTGGCGACACCGGCGCCGACTGCGTGGGCACCGCCCACCGCCAGGGCGCGGCCTCGGTCACCCAGCTGGAGATCATGCCCCGGCCGGGCGAGGAGCGGGACGCGGTCTCCCAGCCGTGGCCGACCTTCCCGATGCTGTACAAGGTCACGAGCGCGCACGAGGAGGGCGGTGAGCGGGTCTACTCCGTCTCCACCACCCACTTCGAGGGCGACGAGGACGGCAACGTCCAGTGGCTGCACCTCAGCGAGGTCGAGTTCATCGACGGCAGGCTGACCCCGAAGCCGGGCACGGAGCGCAAGATCCCCGCCCAGCTGGTCACCCTCGCCATGGGCTTCACCGGCACCGACCGTGAGAACGGCGTGGTGGAGCAGTTCGGTCTGGAGCTCGACGAGCGCGGCAACATCGCCCGCGACGCCGACTTCGGGACCAACGTCCCGGGCGTGTACGTCGCCGGCGACGCCGGCCGCGGCCAGTCGCTCATCGTGTGGGCGATCGCGGAGGGCCGCTCGGCCGCCCGCGGCGTCGACCGGTTCCTGACCGGCGCGAGCGAGCTGCCGGCCCCGATCCGCCCGACGGACCGCTCGCTGCTGGTCTGACGGCCCGGCCCCCAGGGCCACTCATACGTCCCGTACAAAGGCGTACGGAACACAGACGGCGCCTGCCCCACAGTCCCCGACCGGACGACCGGGCAGGCGCCGCCGCATGTCCGCCTTCGTCTCCTGCCTGCCAGCCAGCCTGCCAGCCAGCCTGCCAGCCAGCCAGCATGCCCGCCCGTCTGCCCGTCTGCCCGTCCGCCCGTCTGTCGGCGTACGGATCGCGCTACGGCACCTGGTACGTCTCCCCGTACACCTGCCAGCGCAGCGGCGGGCGCAGGCCGAGGTTGCCCTCGCTCAGGAAGCGGCGCTGGGCGGTGTCGACGCGCGAGGTGTCGATGCCGGGGTGCCGGGTCAGCATGGCCCGGCGGCGGGCGTCCAGGAAGGCGTCGAGGTAGTCGGTCTCCGTGCCGCCCTGCGCCGGGGTGCGGGCCTGCCGCATCGCGCTCGTTCGGATGCCGTCGAAGCTGGTAGGGCCCGCGCCGGGGCCGTGGAAGACCAGGGCGTCGTAGTAGATGAACTGGCCCAGCGCGCCCAGGCCGTCGACCCGGCCCCGGTGGACCGCCGGGCCGAAGTAGACACGGTCGCGCTCGACGTCCTGGGCGGCCCGGAAGGCGGGCGCCCTCGACTCCGTCCGCCAGGCGGCCGGGAAGCCGGGGTCCAGACCGGCGTGCGAGGCGGTGCCGTCGACCCGGCGCAGGGCGGGGAGATAACGGGCGAGGGCGTTGCCCGGGTGCTCGCGCGTGTAGCGCTCGACGAGGGTGAGCAGATCGTGGGTGCCGGTGCAGAAGCCGATCAGTCCCGCCGTGTAGCCCTGTCCGTCACCGATGTCCTCGACATAGCCGTACGCGCCGCGCCAGTCCAGGGTCCCGTTCTCGGCGCTGGCCACGATCTTCTGGGCCAGTTCCTTCTGGGTCGGGGCGGTGAGGCCCGGCCGGGTCGCCTGGACACCGGCCGTCGGCTGGACGGGCCGGGCGGGAGTGAACAGGTACACCGTCGACGCCACGGCGACGCAGACCAGGGCGGCGGCACGTTTCATGCCGCACACCCTAGAGCGGGAATGTCGTGTTGCTTGTCATTCCATCCTTTTTGGTCGGCGAACGAACAAAAGGGCGAGGGCCGGTGGTTGTGGGAGGCTGTGCGCCATGGTCGCGATCAGTCTCACCAAGGTCCAGGAGACGGCACCGGCGCTGGTCAACCTCTACAAGAGCGCCGGAGTCTCCCTCACCAAGCACGGTCTCGACGGCCAGCGGGCCGCCGTCTACCTCGTCGTCGACTACTCGGGGTCGATGAAGCCGTACTACCAGGACGGCAGCGTGCAGGCGCTGGCGGACCGGGTGTTGGGCCTGTCCGCGCACCTCGACGACGACGGCCGGGTGCCGGCCGTCTTCTTCTCCACCGACGTCGACGCGGTCACCGAGATCGCCCTCGCCGACCATCAGGGGCGGGTGGACCGGATCGTGGCCGGGCTCGGGCACATGGGCAAGACCAGTTACCACCTCGCCATGGACGCCGTCATCGACCACTACCTCGACAGCGGGTCGAAGGACCCCGCGCTCGTCGTCTTCCAGACCGACGGCGGCCCGATCAACAAGCTCGCCGCCGAGCGTTATCTGTGCAAGGCCTCGAAGCTGCCCCTGTTCTGGCAGTTCATCGGCTTCGGCGACCGGGGCAGCAAGCAGTTCGACTTCCTGCGCAAGCTCGACGAACTGCCCGTACCGGCGAAGCGGGCGGTCGACAACGCCGGTTTCTTCCATGCCGGTTCGGATCCGCGCAAGGTGTCGGACGCGGAGCTGTACGACCGGCTGGTCGGGGAGTTCCCGGCGTGGCTGGGGGCGGCTCGGGCGCAGGGGATCATCCGGTGACGGTCCTGCTGCCCGCCGCCGGGCGTGCGGCCACGGCCTGGAAGAACGGCGGCGGGGTGACCCGTGGGATCGCCTGCTTCCCCGCGGGCGCGGGCATGGCCGACTTCACCTGGCGGGTCAGCCTCGCCGAGGTCGCAGCGGACGGCCCCTTCTCCGTGTTCCCCGAGGTGGAACGGACGTTGACACTGGTCCAGGGCGCGGGCATGGACCTGACCGTGGGCGGGCGGCGACGGCTCGTCGACGCACGGTACGTGCCCCAGGACCTCCCCGGCGACGAGCCCACCGACTGCCGGCTGCTGGACGGGCCCGTCGTCAACCTCAACGTGATGTGGCGCAGGGGCGCCCCGGCCCCGACCGTCGCGGTCGTGCGCGGCCGGCTCGGCCTGCGGGCGGCGCACGCCCTGGTCGTCGCCCTCGGTGAAAGCGGGTCCGCCGACGTCGACGGGGTGCGGCTCGCCCGCCATGACGCCCTCCTGCTGGCCGGGGAGGACGCGACCGTGCACGCGCACGGCCCGACGGCGGTGGTCGGCCTCACCCCGTGACGCCGGCACGTGCGGCCCCCCGCCGGCCGCTCGGACCGCCGCCGTCGGGTGCGGGCCGTCCGCCGGGCGTTCGCGCACAGGGCTGCCCGCCTGCCCGCCCGGGTGCGGGTCCGGTCAGGTCTTCGGTGGCCAGTTGCGCAGCAGGGCGTCCAGGGCGTCCAGGATCCGGGTCCAGGTCTCCTGGGTGTCGGGGGCGCTGTGACTGAAGCCGCCGCCGAGCTCCAGGCTGACGTAGCCGTGGAAGACGCTGCCCAGGAGCCGGACGGCATGGGTCTGGTCCGGCTCGGTGAGGTCGTAGCCGCGCAGGATCGCCCGGGTCATGCGGGCGTGCCGCGGTCCGGCGCTCGCGGCCGCCGTCTCGGGGTCGAGTCGCAGCTGGGCCGCTGCGTAGCGGCCGGGATGTTCGCGGGCGTAGTCGCGGTAGACGTCGGCCAGGGCGGTCAGGGCGTCCTTGCCGGCCCGTCCGGCCAGCGCGAGGTCGCCCCGGTCGGCGAGTTCCTCCAGGGCGAGCAGGGCGATCCGGGTGCTGAGGTCGTCGGAGTTCTTCACGTGCGAGTACAGGCTCGCGACCTTGACGTCGAAGCGCCGGGCGAGCGCCGAGACGGTCACCTGGTCGAAGCCGACCTCGTCGGCCAGCTCCGCGCCCGCCCGGACCAGACGATCCGTGCTCAGCCCCACACGCCCCATGCCCATCCTCCTGCGTCTCGCCCCGTACCTCCCCGCCGATAGCTATTATGCGTTTGCCTAAAACCTTTAGGCAAATTAGCCTGCGCCATATGAAGCCGCTCACCGAGCAAGAGATCCGTGCCGCGTTCGTCAACTGCACCAAGGGCGAGGCCAAGCGCCTGGCCGTCCCCCGCGACCTGGCCGACCGGCCCTGGGAGGACCTGGACTACCTCGGCTGGCGGGACCCCCAGGCTCCCGACCGGGCCTACCTCGCCGTGGAACTGGACGGCCGGCCGAAGGCCCTCGCGCTGCGCTCCTCCAGCTCGGGCTCGTGGCAGGCGCGGCGCAGCATGTGCACGATGTGCCTGACCACCCACTCCGGCGGTGTCTCACTGATGGTCGCGCCGAAGGCGGGCGGAGCCGGCCAGCAGGGCAACTCGGTGGGGGCCTACATCTGCAGCGACCTCGCCTGCTCGCTGTATGTGCGGGGCAAGCGGGACGCGGGCGTCGGGGCCCGGCTGCCCGAGACGATCACGCTGGAGGAGAAGATCGGGCGGACCGTGGCGAACCTCGCCGCGTTCGTCGCCAAGGTGACCGGATGAGGCTGGGCCGTGTCCGCCTCCCCGCCTGGCTCGCGGCGCCCGGCTCGCACTCCCTCGCAGGGACCCCCGGCCACGTCGTCGGGATCTCGCACGTACGGGCGGTACGGGCGGTACGGGCGGTGCGAGCGGTACGTGCGCGATGCTCGGCTTCGCGATCGCACGCCCCGGACGCCGCGAGCCCTGCCCTGCGGGCGGACGGCGCTACTTCGCGGACGTGACCCGGGCGCGGCCGCGCAGGACCTCCGCCCGGCAGTCGTCCGGGGTGCCCCAGGCCGTGCGCAGGGCGCGGGCCTTGGTGAGCCAGAGCGACAGGTCGTACTCCGCCGTGTAGCCGATCGCGCCGTGCAGCTGGAGTGCGGTGCGCGCGGTCGTGTACGCCGCCTCGCAGGCGCTCACCTTCGCGGCGGCGACATCCGCCGGGTTCATCGTCGCGGCGGCGCCCAGGACCAGGGGGCGGGCGAACTCCAACGCGATCTTCGCATCCGCCAGCCGGTGCTTGACCGCCTGGAACGAGCCGACGGGGACGCCGAACTGCACGCGCTGCCCGACATACGCCACGGTCCGCTCCAGCAGCGCCAGACCCACCCCGAGAGCCTGCGCGGCGGTGGCGAGACGGGCCCAGCGCAGGGCACGGTCCACGGGCGGGTCCGGGGTGAGGAGTTCGCCGCCCGGCAGCAGTCGGGTGAGGCGACGGGCGGGATCGAGGGAGGCGCGCACCGGACCGTGCCCGGGAGCCAGCCGGAGGCCGTCGGCGGCCGACGCCAGCCGTAGGGTCGCCGCGTCACCGTCCACGGCGTACGAACCCTCGGGCGCCAGCGTGGCCACCGACCCGCCCGCGGCCAGAGCGGGGAGGAACCGCTCGGCGGGGCCCGGATCGCGCAACAGGGCCGCCGCGGCGACCGTCTCCACCAGCGGGCCCGGCACCGCGTGCCGCCCCAGTTCCACGAAGGCGACGGCCACCTCCACCGGCCGCGGCCCCAGCCCCTCGTACGCCTCCGGGACCGCCAGGGCGAACACGCCCGCCTCGGCGATCCGCGACCACAGGGCGAGGCCGCTCGCCCGCTCGCCCCGGCTCCAGTCGCGGATCACGGCCGGGGTGTCGGCCGCTCTCAGCATCGCGTCCAGCGAAGCGGCGAACGCCCGCTGTTCGCCGTCCAGCAGGAAACTCATCGCCGGCTGAGCCGGCCTGGGCGAAGTCATCGACGGCGTCCCCTCGGCAGGCCGAGCAGCCGCTCGGCGACGATGTCGCGCTGGATCTCGTTCGTGCCCGCGTAGATCGGGCCGGCCAGGGAGAAGACATAGCCCTCCGACCACTCGGTGTCGGCCGCCTCCCCTTCCGCGTCCTGCGCGCCGAGCAGGTCCAGCGCCGTCTCGTGCAGCGCGATGTCGTACTGCGACCAGAAGACCTTGTTCAGGCTCGACTCCGGGCCGAGCCGCTCCCCGGCGAGGAAGCGGGAGGCGGCCGCGTAGGTGAACAGCTGGTAGGCGCGGGCGCCGATCAGCGCGTCGGCGACCCGGGCCGCGCCGGCCTGCGGGCTGCCCCGGTCCACCCAGAGGGCGTGCAGGCGGTCGGCGGAGGCGAGGAAGCGCCCGGGGGAACGCAGGGTGAGCCCGCGTTCGTTGGCCGCCGTCGACATCGCGATCCGCCAGCCCTGGCCCGGCTCCCCGATCACGTCCTCGTCCGGCACGAACACCTCGTCCAGGAACAGTTCGGCGAACGCCGGCTTCCCGTCCAGGCGGCCGATGGGGCGGACGGTGACCCCGGGGGCCCGCAGGCCGAACATGACGTAGGTGAGCCCCAGATGGGGTTTCGGGGCGTCGGGGTCGGTGCGGAACAGGCCGAAGGCGCGGTCGGCGAAGGCCGCGCGCGAGGACCAGGTCTTACTGCCGCTCAGCCGCCAGCCGCCGGCCACGCGGACCGCCCTGGCGCGCAGCGCGGCCAGGTCCGAGCCGGCCTCGGGCTCCGACCAGGCCTGCGCCCAGACGACCTCGCCGGTGGCCATCGGGGGCAGGACCCGGGCCCGCTGTTCCTCGGTGCCGTGGTCGAGCAGGGTGGGGGCGAGGAGGCTCACGCCGTTCTGGTTGACGCGGCCCGGGGCGCCCGCCGCGTAGTACTCCTCCTCGAAGACCAGCCAGCGCATCAGCCCGCAGTCCCGCCCGCCGTAGCGGGTCGGCCAGTTGACCACCGACCAGCCGCCCCCGGCCAGTTCGGCCTCCCACGCGCGGTGTGCCGCGAAGCCCTCGGCGGTCTCCAGGGAGGGCAACGGCTCGGACGGCACCCGCGCGCGCAACCAGGCCCGCGCCTCGGCGCGGAACGCCTCGTCGGCGGGGGAGTGTGCGAGGTCCACCGGTCCCTCCTCGTGTGTGCGACCAACGGGTGCGTCCGTGCGTCCGTGCGTCCTTGACGTATGCCTTCGCGTGCGTGCTTCGCACGCCTTCGTTCTTCCCTAACAAGTGTTTGGTAGGTTAGCGTGCCGTCATGAAGAACGTCGAGGGTCCGCCGTACGTTCCCGGACACGCGCTGCTCGACGGCCGCAGCGCCGTGATCACCGCGGCGGCCGGCGCCGGCATCGGCGGAGCGACCGCGCGCCGCTTCCTGGAGGAGGGCGCGCGCGTGCTGATCAGCGACGCCCACGCGAGGCGGCTCAAGGCGTACCAGGCCGAACTGGCCGCGGAGTTCGGCGGGGCGTCGGTGGCCGCCCTGCCGTGCGACGTCACCGACGACGGCCAGGTGCGGGCCCTGTTCGACACCGCCGTGCGCGAACACGGGCGGCTGGACGTCGTCGTCAACAACGCGGGCCTCGGCGGGACCTCCGAACTCGCCGACATGACCGACGAGCAGTGGTCACGCGTCCTGGACGTCACCCTCAACGGAACCTTCCGGTGCACCCGGGCCGCCCTGCGGCTGATGCGGGAGACCGGCGGGGGAGTCGTCGTCAACAACGCCTCCGTCGTCGGCTGGCGCGCCCAGGCCGGACAGGCGCACTACGCCGCCGCGAAGGCGGGCGTGATGGCGCTGACCCGCTGCGCGGCGATCGAGGCGGCCGGGTACGGCGTACGGGTCAACGCCGTCTCGCCGAGCCTCGCCATGCACCCGCACCTGGTGAAGGTGACCTCGGCCGAACTGCTGGAGGAGCTCACCGCGCGGGAGGCCTTCGGGCGGTACGCCGAACCCTGGGAGGTGGCCAACGTGATCGTGTTCCTGGCGTCGGACTACTCCTCGTACATGACGGGCGAGGTCGTCTCCGTCAGCGGCCAGCACCCCTGACGGCCGGAGCAGACGACAATGTGTTCGTGCCGACCAAGAAGAAGCCCCAGGTGACCGCGGCGCCCGCGCGTCGCCGTGAACTCCTCGACACCGCCGCCGAGGTCTTCGCCGAACAGGGCTACAACGCCACCACCGTCCGGAAGATCGCCGACCACGCGGGCATGCTCGCGGGCAGCCTCTACTACCACTTCGACTCCAAGGAATCGATGCTGGAGGAGATCCTGCGGACCTTCCTCGACGAGCTCTGGGACGGCTACGACACCGTCCTGGGCGCCGAGCTCGGACCCCGGGAGACTCTCGCGGCCCTGGTCACCGAGTCCTTCCGGGAGATCGACCGGCACCGCGCCGCCGTCGCGATCTACCAGAAGGAGAGCAAACAGCTCGTGGCGCAGGAACGGTTCGCGTTCCTCGCCGAGTCGCAGCTCCGGTTCGAGAAGGCGTGGCTGTCCACGCTGGAGCGCGGCGTCACGGACCGGGTCTTCCGCACCGACCTCGACATCCGCCTCGCCTACCGGTTCGTCCGCGACACCGTGTGGGTCGCCGCGTCCTGGTACCGGCCCGGCGGACAGCACAGCCCGGAAGAGATCGCCCGGCAGTACCTGTCGATGGTGCTGGACGGGATCGCCGTACGTGCACAGCCCGTTCCTGTGAGGGAGTTGCCATGGCCGAGGCCTACATCGTCGAAGCGGTCCGTACGCCCGTCGGGCGGCGCGGAGGAGGACTGAGCACGGTCCATCCGGCCGACCTGGGCGCGCATGTGCTGGGGGAACTCGTCGCGCGGACCGGGGTCGACCCGGCCGCCGTCGAGGACGTCGTCTTCGGCTGCCTGGACACGGTCGGGCCGCAGGCCGGGGACATCGCACGGACCTGCTGGCTGGCCGCCGGACTGCCCGAGGAGGTGCCGGGCGTGACCGTGGACCGGCAGTGCGGCTCCTCGCAGCAGGCCGTGCACTTCGCCGCGCAGGGCGTGCTGTCCGGGACCCAGGACCTGGTGGTCGCGGGCGGCGTGCAGAACATGTCGCAGATCCCGATCGCCTACGCCACCCGGCAGGCCGCCGAGCCCCTCGGCTTCACCCAGGGCCCCTTCGCGGGCAGCGAGGGCTGGCGCGCGCGGTACGGCGACCGGCCGGTGAACCAGTTCGCCGGCGCCGAGATGATCGCCGCGAAGTGGGGCATCAGCCGCCAGGACCAGGAGGAGTTCGCCCTGCGCTCGCACCGGCGGGCGGTGCGGGCGATCGACGAGGGCCGCTTCGCCCGCGAGACCGTCGCCCTCGGGGAGGTCACCGCCGACGAGGGGCCGCGCCGGGACACATCCCTGGAGAGGATGGCCGCGCTGAAGCCCGTCATCGACGGCGGGACCGTCACCGCCGCCTGTTCCTCGCAGGTCTCCGACGGCGCGGCGGCCCTGCTGCTGGCCTCGCAGCGGGCGGTGCGCGAGCACGGCCTGACGCCCCGCGCGCGCGTGCACCATCTCTCCGTCCGCGGCGAGGACCCGATCCGCATGCTGACGGCTCCGATCCCGGCCACCGCGCACGCCCTGAAGAAGACCGGGCTGTCGATCCACGACATCGACCTCGTCGAGATCAACGAGGCGTTCGCGCCCGTCGTCCTGGCGTGGCTGAAGGAGACCGGCGCGGACCCGGAGAGGGTCAACGTCAACGGCGGCGCGATCGCCCTGGGCCACCCGCTCGGCGCGAGCGGCGCCAAGCTGATGACCACCCTCCTGCACGAACTGGAACGCACCGGCGGCCGGTTCGGCCTGCAGACCATGTGCGAGGGCGGCGGCCAGGCCAACGTGACGATCATCGAGCGCCTGTGACGACAGCGACGGCGACGGTCGTCGGGTGGTGGTGACCGCCACGATGGTGACGGTCATCGGGCCGCTGTGACCGCCACGAAGGCGACGGTCCACGGGGCCGCTGTGCCGGCCACACCGGTGACGGTCAGCGAGCGGCTCCGAGCCGGTCCAGGGAGGCGAGGGTCTCCTCCGCCTCCCGCATGATCCGGGCCACCAGCTCCGCGCACGACGGCAGGTCGTCGATCACCCCGGCGACCTGCCCGGAGGCCATCACCCCCGCGTCCGTACGCCCCTCCACCATCGCGGACCTGAGCATCATCGGGGTGTTCGCGGCGAGCAGCACCTGACTCCAGGCGAGGTCCTTGCCGTGGCGCAGCGCCAGGCCGTCGCGGACCATCTCCCGCCAGGTGAGGCCGGACAGCCTGCGGAAGCCGGCCGCGTGCCGCACCGCACGCATCAGGGCCCCGGCCCGGCCCGCGTCCTCCAGGGCGTCGACCAGAGCGGTGCGCAGCATGCGGTGCGGCAGGCCGTCCACCGCCCGGGTGACGGTGACGTCCCGGACCGTGGCCGCCAGGTACCGCGCCTTCACCGCGTCCGGGACCGGCGAGTCCGAGGTGAGCAGGAACCGGGTGCCCATCGCGACCCCGGCCGCCCCGTACGCCAGCGCCGCCACCAGCCCCCGCCCGTCGAAGAAGCCGCCCGCCGCCACGACCGGGATGTCCACGGCGTCCACCACCTGCGGCAGCAGTACCGTCGTCGCCACGTCCCCGGTGTGTCCGCCGCCCTCCCCGCCCTGCACGATCACCGCGTCCGCACCCCACGCGGCGACCTTCTCGGCATGCCGGCGGGCCCCGATGGACGGGATGACGACGACGCCGCCCTCCTTGAGCTCGGCGATCAGCTCCGGGGAGGGCGCGAGCGCGAAGGACGCGACCCGCACGCCCTCGTCGAGGATGATCCGCACCCGGTCGCCGGCGTCCGCCGCGTCGGCCCGCAGATTGACCCCGAACGGCGCCGCCGTCCGCGACCGCACCTCGCGCACCGCCGCCCGCAACCGGTCCACCGTCATGGTCGCGGAGGCCAGGATGCCCAGCGCCCCCGCGTCCGCCGCCGCCGACACCAGGCGCGGGCCCGCCACCCATCCCATCCCGGTCTGCACGACCGGGTGACGGACCCCGACCAGCCGGGTCAGTGCCGTTTCCATCAGCCGGCGACCTCCCGGGCCCGGGTGTTCCCCGGATCGATCACCTCGCGGATCAGACGCAGTTCGCCCGCCGTCGGTTCACGGGTGTGCGGCACCTCGTCCGGGACCACGAGGTCGAACCCCGTCGCCTCCCGGACCTGCTCGACACTCACCCCGGGATGCAGCGAGGCCAGCCGCATCGACCGGTCGGGGGTGGCGAAGTCGAACACCCCGAGGTCGGAGACGACCCGCGGGATGCGGTGGTGGGGTGCGCCGGCCGCACGGTCGTACCCGACCCCGCACACCATGTCGACCCGCCCGACGAACACCCGTCGGGAGTGCCTCGGTACCCAGTAACTCGTCGGGTTGTTCAGCGTGTTGACCGGCGCGCCGCGCACCCCGAGCAACTGCCGCGTGGGCTTGGCCCAGTCGCCGATGCACGCGATGTTCTGGTTGCCGTACCGGTCGATCTGGCTCGCGCCCATCATCACGTGCCGCCGGCCCCCGGTGACCAGCGCCAGGTGCTGCCGGTACGGCAGCCAGCCCTCGACGGCGCCGTCGAGACCGACGAGCAGCGCCTCCCCGTCGGTCAGCAGCAGGTCCGGCGCGAAGGTGTGCCGGGCGAGGCGGGCGCCGACCGAGGGGATCAGGCCCATGGGGCTGGCCAGGATCTCGCCCGCGCCGCGCCACGCCTCCGCGCAGGCGATCACGCAGTACTCGGCGCGCGTCACCTCGCTCACGCCCCCGCTCATGACTCCTCCCCGACGGCCGACCGGTACGCCTGCTCGTCCCCGGCGAGGAACCGCGCCGCGAACTCGGGCCAGGGCGTCGTCGCGTACCGCTTCTGGAACGCCTCGTCCCGGCCGTAGTCGGGGGCGCAGGACGTGAAGTGCGCCCCGTTCGGGGCCTCGATCACCCCGGTCACCGTGTGCCGCTTGACCAGCAGCGTCTGCGGCGCCGCCGCCTTGGTCAACTCGGCGGTGTCGACGACCCGTTCGCAGCTGACGTACGCCGCGTCCGCCGCCTCGCAGAACAGGTCGTCGAAGTACGGGTCCGGGCCCAGGTACTGCCCGTTGCCCAGCGGGTCGGCCCGGTTGACGTGCACCAGGGCGGCGTCCAGCCGCAGGGCCGGCATGGCCACGAACGTCTCCTGGTCCTCGTACGGCGAAGTCACCGTCCGCAGGCCGGGGTTGACCCGCATCACGTCCGAACCGAGCCCCGCCCGCACGGGCAGGAAGGGCAACCGGTTCGCGGCCGCGTGCAGACCCCACATGAACATCGCCTCGTCGACCTCCGTCAGTTCGAAGGCCCCGCGCTCGCGGGCCGCGCGGTAGTGCGGCTCCAGGGGGATCGAGTCGAGGGTGACGAAGGCGGTGACCAGCTTCCGGATCCGGCCGGCCGCGGCGAGCATCCCGACGTCCGGGCCGCCGTACGACACGATCGTGAGATCGGTGACCTCCGACCGGAGCAGCGCCCTGACCAGCGCCATCGGCTTGCGGCGGGAGCCCCAGCCGCCGATGCCGAGGGTCATGCCGCTGCGCAGCCGGGCCACCGCCTCGTCCGCGGACAGCAACTTGTCGGTCCTGCCGGTCCCGCCGGCCCGGTCGGTTCCGCTCGGGCCGGTGGGCTTGTCGGCGTCGGCGTTCACTCAGTCACCGTTCCTTCCGAAGGTGTCGCGGACCCGGTCGGCCACCCCGCCGACGCTCGCCTCGTAGGTGAAGCCCTGCTCGAAGCGGTAACTGCGGCGCACGTCGACCGGGTCGATGCCGTTGATGGCCGCCTTGGCGAGCCGCAGCAGTTCCCCGTCCTTCGCGGCGATCTCGCCCGCCAGCTCCAGGGCCGCCGCGCGGAGCCCGCCCGGCGGCACCACCCGCCACACCGAGCCGTGCCCGTGCAGTTCGGCCGCCGTGACCGTGCGCGAGGTGTAGTACAGGGCGCGCAGCAGGTGCTGGGGGACCAGCCGGGACAGATGGGTGGCCGCGCCCAGGGCGCCCCGGTCCAGCTCCGGCAGCCCGAACACGGCGTCCTCGCTCGCCACGATCACGTCCGCGTTCCCCACCAGGCCGACGCCGCCGCCCAGACAGAAGCCCTGCACCGCCGCCACCACCGGGACCTCGCACTCGTACACCGCGGCGAACGCCTCGAAGCAGCCGCGGTTGGCGCCGACGAGCGCGCTCGGCCCCCGCGCCTGGATCTCCTTGATGTCCACGCCCGCGTTGAACCCGCGCCCCTCGGCGGCCAGCACCACACACCGGGTGCCGGGATCGCGGCCGGCCGCGCGCAGGGCGTCCGCCAGGGCGAACCAGCCGCTCACCGGCAGTGCGTTCACCGGCGGGAAGTCGACCGTGACGAGCGCGATTCCCTTGTCCGGCCCCTTTTCCGGGGACGAGGTGGAGACACCCATGGAAGCATCAGCTACCTTTCCACCAAACGTTTGTTAGGTGGAAGGTAGCAGCGAATGGAGCTGGACGGGAAGGTCGCCGTCGTCACCGGCGGCACGCGCGGAGTGGGCGCCGGCATCGCACGCTCCCTCGCCCGCGCGGGCGCCCAGGTCGTGGTCTGCGCCCGCCGGCCACCGGAACACCCGCTCGAAAAAGCCGAGTTCATCCCGCTCGACGTACGGGACGCCGACGCCGTACAGCGCTTCTTCACCGGCCTGCCCCGGCTCGACGTCCTCGTCAACAACGCCGGCGGCGCCCCCTACCGCCCCCTCGCGCACACCGACGCCGCACGGCACGCGCGCGTGATCGAACTCAACCTCCTCGCACCACTGACCGTCTCCCTCGCCGCGTACGACCACCTCCGGCACGCGAACGGCTCGATCGTGATGATCGGCAGCGTCAGCGGCAGCCGCCCCTCGCCCGGCTCGGCCGCCTACGGCGCGGCCAAGGCAGGCCTGGAGAACCTCGCCCGCTCCATGGCCGTCGAATGGGCGCCCCGGGTACGCGTGAACACCCTCGTCGTCGGCATGGTCCGCACCGAACTGACCCACCTCCACTACGGCGGCGAGGACGGCGTCGAAGCCGTCGCCCGCACCGTCCCGCTCGGCCGGCTCGCCCTCCCCGCCGACGTGGGCGCGGCAGCCGTCTTCCTCGCCTCCGACGCGGCCCGCTACATCAGCGGGGCGAGCCTGCTCCTGCACGGAGGCGGCGAACGGCCCGCCTTCCTCGACGCCGCAACCGCCAACAAGGAGACGTGAGATGAGCGGAACCTGCCACCGGCGCGTCGTCGTCGTCACCGGCGCGGGACGCGGCCTCGGACGCGCCCACGCGCTCGCGTTCGCCGCCGAGGGCGCCCGGGTCGTCGTCAACGACCTCGGCGTCGGCCTCGACGGCACACCCGGCGCCCACAGCCCCGCCGGCCAGGTCGTCGACGAGATCCGCGCGAGCGGCGGCGAAGCGGTCGCCCACCACGGGGACATCGCCACCCCCGAGGGCGCCGCCGGCCTCGTCGACGCCGCCCTGGACACCTACGGCCGCCTCGACACCCTCGTCAACAACGCCGGCTTCCTGCGCGACCGCATGCTCGTCAACCTGACCGACGACGACTGGGACGCCGTCCTGCGCGTCCACCTCAAAGGCCACTTCCTCACCCTGAAACACGCCGCCGCACACTGGCGCGCCGAGACCAGGGCGGGCCGCCCGCCCACCGCCCGCATCATCAACACCAGCAGCGGCGCGGGACTGCTCGGCTCGGTCGGACAGGGCAACTACAGCGCCGCGAAAGCCGGGATCGTCGCCCTCACCCTCGTCGCCGCCGCCGAACTCGCCCGCTACGGCGTCCAGGTCAACGCGATCGCCCCCGCCGCCCGCACCCGCATGACCGAACGCACCTTCGCCGCCGCCATGGCCGCCCCCGAGAACGGCTTCGACGCGATGGCCCCGGAGAACGTCTCCCCGCTCGTCGTCTGGCTCGGCTCCGCCGCGAGCGAGGGCGTCACCGGACGCGTCTTCGAGGCGGACGGCGGCCGGATCACCGTCATGGAGGGCTGGCGGCCGGGACCCACCACCGACAAAGGAGCCCGGTGGACCCCCGCCGAGGCGGGAGAGGCCGTACGGAAACTGCTGACGCACACGACACCACCGGGCCCGGTGTACGGCACCCAGGCCTCCTGAAAACCCGCACACACGGGACGCGAGCCCCCGGCGACCCGCCTACGTGTCGCACTCCAGCACCGTCCGGCACAACGCGCACCGCGCCCGGACCCGCCCCCGCACCGGCACCCTGATCCGCTGGTGACAGGTGGGGCACGCGAACGTCACCCGCAACGCCCCCGGCGAACCCGGAGCGAAGCTGTACGGACTGTCCGGGGCCGCCACCGACCGACGGTCCCGGTGGTCCTGGGAGTCCTGGGCGTGCCGGCGGTCACGCGCGTAACGCCGCCGCCCCGCCCAGCCCGCCGCCGTCAGCGGAGGCTGCCGCTCGTCATGCCGGGCCCGCTCCAGACCCCGCCCGTACGCCGTGTACGCCTGCGCACTCGTGAACCACACCGACGGATCCTCACCGAAGACCAGCGACCGCTTCGCCAGCACGTACCCGAACTCCTCCGGAGTCAGATACCCCAGCTTCTGCGAGGACGCCGCGTCCTCCCGGTACGCGTCGAGAAGCAGCCAGCCCGCCCCCAGATACGTCGTCGCCGTGTCCGTCAGGATCTCGTTGTCCCGAGTCCCCGGGAACGACAGACCCAACCGATGCAGATAGACATGCATGATCTCGTGCGCCAGCGCCGCGCCGATGTCCCGCCGATGAGTACGGAACCGGTCGTTCAGCTCGACGAAGTACTCCGGACCCGCCGTGAGTTCGACGTTCGCCGCATGCTCCATCGCACGGAACGCGACGATCATCCGCGCCTGCGGCAACCGGAAGTGCCGCACCAGCTCACGCGCCACCCGCTGCACCCCCAGATGCAGATCGTCGGTGTCGCAGAACGCCACGTCCGCCGGCACCACACTCGACGTGAACTGATGGATCGTGTCGTACGACAACCGCCTGTACAACGCCGTGACAGCCGCCCGCACCGTCTCCAGGTGCGGGTACCCGTGCTCGACCGGCCCGCCGTTCGCCACGCCCGCACCCCCAAGACGCCGAGAACCCCATTCCACTGTAAGGGCAGGCCACCCCCGCAGCGGGCCCGGCGGACGCACTAGGGTGAACGCCCATGACCACCAGCAACACCCCCGGCCCCGGAGACGTCGACCCCGCCGTCCGCGAGGAGCTCGCCCGGCTGCGCGACAGCATCGACAACATCGACGCCGCCGTCGTCCACATGCTCGCCGAGCGCTTCAAGGCCACCCAGCAGGTCGGCCACCTCAAGGCCCGCCACCAGCTGCCGCCCGCCGACCAGGCCCGCGAAGCCCGCCAGATCGCCCGGCTGCGCACCCTCGCCGAGAACGCCAAACTCGACCCCGCGTTCGCCGAGAAGTTCCTGGGCTTCATCATCGCCGAGGTGATCCGCCACCACGAGCGCATCGCCGAGGACACCGTCAACGGCCCCGCCCCCGCACCGAACTGACCCGCACGGCGCACGCTACGGGCGGTAACCGGCCGGACGCGATCCGTCGGCGCCGCCCGCCGCACCCGCTCCACCCCACGACCGCCACGGCGCTCCGGCGCGAGAAGGGACATAGGGCACGTACCGATCCGCCCCTGTGCCCGGCCAGCGGTATCAGGCAGCATGTCGTGCATGTCCGTACTGACGCGCGACGAAGCGCAGAGCCGTGCCAAGCTCCTCGACGTCCACCGCTACACCATCGAGCTCGACCTGACGACCGGCGACGAGACCTTCGAGTCCAGCACCGTCATCCGGTTCGCCGCGCGCGCGGGCGGGGACACCTTCGTCGAGGTCAGGCCCGCGACACTGCACCTCGTCACCCTCGACGGCGAGCCCCTCGACCCGGACACCCTGGACGGCAACCGGCTCCCCCTCGAGAACCTCACCGCCGGCGACCACGAACTGCGCGTCCGGGCGAGCATGCGCTACTCCCGCACCGGCGAAGGCATGCACCGCTTCACCGACCCCACCGACGGCGAGACCTACCTCTACACCCAGCTCTTCATGGAAGACGTCCAGCGCGTCTTCGCCGCCTTCGACCAGCCCGACCTCAAGTCCGTCTTCGAGCTGACCGTCAAGGCCCCCGAGACCTGGACCGTCCTCGCCAACAGCATCACCGAACACCTCGGCGAAGGCCGCTGGCAGGCCGCCCCCACCCCCCTCATCTCCACCTACCTCGTCGCCGTCGCCGCCGGCCCCTGGCACTCCGTGCGCACCGAACACCAAGGCCTCCCGTTCGGCCTCCACTGCCGCCGCTCCCTCGCCCCCCACCTCGACGCCGACGCCGACGAACTCCTCGAGATCACCCGGCAGTGCTACGACCGCTACCACGAGAAGTTCGAGGAGCCCTACCCCTTCGACTCCTACGACCAGGCGTTCGTCCCCGAGTTCAACGCCGGAGCCATGGAGAACCCCGGCCTCGTCACCTTCCGCGACGAGTTCGTCTACCGCTCCGCCGTCACCGACACCGAACGCCAGACCCGCGCCATGGTCATCGCCCACGAGATGGCCCACATGTGGTTCGGCGACCTCGTCACCCTCCAGTGGTGGGACGACATCTGGCTCAACGAGTCCTTCGCCGAGTACATGGGCTACCAGACCCTCACCGAAGCCACCCGCTTCACCGGCACCTGGACCGACTTCGGCGTCGCCCGCAAAGCCTGGGGCTACGAAGCCGACCAGCGCCCCTCCACCCACCCCGTCGCCCCCGAGAACGTCGACGACACCGCCTCCGCCCTCCTCAACTTCGACGGCATCTCCTACGCCAAGGGCGCCTCCGCACTACGACAACTCGTCACCTGGCTCGGCGAGAAGGACTTCCTCGCCGGCATCAACACCCACTTCGCCCGCCACCGCTTCGCCAACGCCACCCTCGCCGACTTCATCGACTCCCTCGCCACCCACACCGACCGCGACGTCCACGCCTGGGCCGACGCCTGGCTGCGCACCACCGGCGTCGACACCCTCACCCCCACCCTGGGCGGCAGCAACGGCGACCACAGCCTCACCATCACCCACCGCGGCAGCCGCCCGCACCGCGTCGCCGCCGGACTCTACGACCTCGACCTCACCGACGCAGGCGGCCTCACCCTGCGCGAACGCCTCGAGATCGACATCCCGCAGAACGCACCCCAGCCCATCGGCAAGCGCCCCGCCCTGGTGCTCCTCAACGACGGCGACCTCACCTACACCAAGGTCCGCTTCGACCCCGCCTCCTTCGAAACCGTCCGCACCAGCCTGTCCGGCCTGCCCGACCCGCTCACCCGCGCCGTCGTCTGGAACTCCCTGCGCGACGCCGTCCGCGACGGCGACCTCGCCCCCACCGCCTACCTCGACGCCGCCCGCGCCCACCTTCCCAAGGAAACCGACCTCGCCCTCGTCCAGGGCGTCCTCGCCTACGCCTCCGCACAGGTCGCCGACCGCTACGTCACCCCCGAGCAGCGCCCCGCCGCCGTCGCCACCCTCTCCGCCCTCTGCCGCGACCTCATCCGCCGCACCGAGGACGGCGACCACCCCGGCCTGCGCCTCATCGCCGTACGCCACTTCATCGACGTCGCCGCCCACCCCGACACCATCGCCGCCTGGCTCGCCGACGGCACCGTGCCCGGCGGCCCCGAACTCGACCCCGACCTGCGCTGGCGCGTCCTCGCCCGGCTCGCCGTCCTCGGCGCCACCGACGAGCGCGCCATCGCCACCGAACTCGACCGCGACCCCTCCGCCACCGGCCGGGAAGGCGCCGCCCGCTGCCGCGCCGCCCTCCCCGACCCGGACGCCAAACGCACCGCCTGGGCCGCCATGTTCGACGACGACGCCCTCTCCAACTACCTCTTCACCGCCACCGCCCAAGGCTTCTGGCAACCCGAGCAGAGCGACCTCGTCGCCGACTACGTCCCGCGCTACTACCAGGACGCCGTCACCCTCGCCGCCCGCCGGGGCCCCGCCATCGCCGAAGCCGCCGGCCGCTGGGCCTTCCCCGCCCACGCCGTCACCCCCGACACCCTCCGCCTGGGCGAGGAGTGCCTGGCCGAAGCCGCCCCCATCCCCGCCCTGCGCCGCAAACTCGTCGACCAACTCGACGACCTGGCAAGGGCGTTGAGGGTGAGGGAGGCGTAGGGACACCACCGGCGTCGAGGGCGTCGCGGGCGAGGCGGCCGAGGCGGCCGAGGCGGCCGAGGCGGGCCCCCGAAGCTGCGGCCTTCCGGATCGCTCCTCAGCCGATCCGCCAGGAACGGAGCTTCTCGGGGTTGCGCACCGCCCAGATACGCCTGATCCGGCCGCCCGCGATCTCGAACGAGAACACGGTCGCGATACTGCCGTCCTGCCGCGCCACCAAGCCGGGCAGACCGTTGACCGTGCACTCCAGCAATGCCGTACGGCCGGCCCACAGACCGGCGATCTCCGCGTAGCCATGTGCGATCCGCTCACCGCCCACGAGCGGACGCGGGTGGGTCACGGCCAGCCCGCCGCCGTCGGCGGTCGCGGTGGCGTCGGGGTCGAGCAGACCGACCAGGGCCTCGATGTCCGCGGCCTCCCACGCGATCCTGAACCGCGTGACGACGTCGGCCTGCCCCGCACCCGGGACCGCCGGGGTCCGCGCGGTGCGGACGCGACGGCGCGCCGACGAGGCCAGTTGGCGGCACGCCGCCGGACTACGGCCGACGACCCCGGCGATCTCACCGAACGGGTAGCGGAAGACGTCGTGCAGGACGAACGCGACACGCTCGGCCGGGGTCATCGCATCGAGGACGACCAGGAACGCCATCGTCACCGACTCGTCGAAGGTGACCCGATCGGCCGGATCGATCCCGCCACCGCCGGAACGCCCGGTGATCCACTCCGTGGGCTCCGGCAGCGGTTCCGGGATCCAGTCACCCACATACGTCTCCCGCCTGGCCCGCGCCGAGCCGAGCAGATTCAGACAGATACGGCCGGCCACCGTCATCAGCCAGGCGCCCGGCGACTCGATGGCCTGCTGCTCCCGCGCGGACAGGGCATACCAACGGGCGTAGGTCTCCTGCACGACGTCCTCGGCGTCCGCAACGGACCCGAGAAGCCGATAGCCGAGGTTGATCAGCCGCCGCCGCTCGCTCATGATCACGCCGAGGTCCGGATCCCTCTGACCGTCGCCCCGCTCGCCCCTGGTGGTCCCGCCTCTGGTGGTCATCGTCCGGCCGTCTCCCTCGCTCGCCTCTGTGCCTCTACCCCTTACGACAGGACAGCGCATCGGAATGTGAGGCCCACGCGCCGCCTCACATTCCGACGGGCTGCCTTGTCGTACCGGCGAGGACGACGACAAGACGAAGAGGTGACTTTCATGAACGACTTCCAGGCCATCGCGGACCGCGTCGAGATCGAGGCACTGCGCGGCGAGTTCACCGACGCGGTGATGATGCGCGACCGACCCCGCCTGGCATCGCTGTTCACACCGGACGGCGCCCTGCGCATGCCCAACATCCCCGCCGAAATGGTCGGCCGCGAAGAGATCCGTGCCCAGGGCGAGCGGCTGCAGAGCCAGTGGGACTTCTTCGTACAGACCACACACCCCGGCACGATCGCCCTCGACGGCGACACCGCGACCGGCCGCGCCTACATCCAGGAACTCGCGCGCACCCTCGACGGACGCCAGGGCCTGAACTACGCCGTCTACCACGACCGCTACCGGCGCACCGAGGAGGGCTGGAAGTTCGCCGAGCGGGTGTACGAGGTCAGGTACCTCGACACCTCCCCGCTGGCGGGCACCGCACCCCACGCGGCGCGGGAGTCCGGGACCCACCAGGCAGACGCCACCGCCACCCCGGCCACCGCCACCCCGGCCACCCCCACCCCGGCCACCGCCACCCCGGCCACCCCCGCCACGGCCACCCCCGCTCCGGCCGCGTCCTTCGCCGACCCGGCACCGGCCGAACAACTGGAGCGGGCAGCCGCCGCACTGCGCGCCAACGGCTTCACCACCGAGATCCTCGACGACGTCACGGCCGCCCGCGCCCGCATCAAGGAACTGCTCCCCGAAGGCGCCGGCGTGCTCACCGGAGCCAGCGAGACCCTCCGGCTCTCCGGCATCGACGAGGACATCAACACCGGCGGCCGGTACGACGCCGTCAGGCCGCGCATCCTGGCCATCGACCGTGCCACCGGCGCCGACGAGATCCGAAGGCTGGCCGCCGGCCCCGAATTCGTCGTCAACAGCGTCGCCGCGGTCACCGAGACCGGATCGCTCGTCCTCGCCTCGGGCAGCGGCAGCCAGCTCCCCGCCAACGCCGGCGGCGCCGCCCACGCGGTCTGGATCGTCGGCGCGCAGAAGGTGGTCCCCGACCTGAGCACAGCACTGCGCCGCGTCGAGGAGCACGCCCTCCCACTGGAGAACGTCCGCGCCCAGGCGGTGTACGGGACGCCCAGCGCCGTCAACCGCCTGCTCATCCTCAACGCCGAACCCCGCCCGGGGCGCGGCACCGTACTGCTTCTCCGAGAAGCCGTCGGATACTGACCCGGCGCAGGGCTCCCTCCGAGCCACGGCGCCAGGTCCCCCGCCGGTCCTGGCGCCAGGTCATGTGCACCGCCCCCGCCCGCCTCCGGCGCCAGGCCCTCCGCCGCCGCCGGCGCCAGGCCCTCCGCCGCCGGCGCCAGGCCCCGTCACCGCCCCAGGCCCCGTCACCGCCCCAGGCGCCGTGTCCGTGCACCGCCCCCGGCGCCAGGCCCGGCCCCGGTGCCACCTCCCGTGGCGGGGCCGCGGGCGCACATCCCCCTTTAGGGTTCCGATCACCAGATCTTCCGGGCGCGCCACCGCAATCCCCGACAAGCTGGCACTCCCCGCTGCGGCCATCCGCCCCCGCACCCCGGAGGAGCCCCCGTGAGCATGCCGCCCCTCGCCTCAGGACCCGAAGGCCCCGACGCCCTGAGGCCGTTGCTCGCCACCGTCCTCGACGCCCTCGCCACCGGCACCCGGGCCCGCGGCGGACCACTGCCCGCAGGCGGCCCCCAAGCGGTCGCCACCCGGCTACGGCACGCCGTCGGGGAGGTACTCCCCGAACACGGCGACCCCGCCGCCCTCGCCACCCTCGTCCACGCCCTCGCCGAAGGGGCCGCCGACCCCGCCGACCCCCTCTGCGCCGCCCACCTGCACTGCCCACCCCTCGCCGTCGCCACCGCCGCCGACCTCGCCGTCTCCGCCCTCAACCCCTCTCTCGACTCCTGGGACCAGGCACCGGCCGCCTCCGAACTGGAGGCCCTCGTGACACGGAGACTCGCCGCGCAGGCCGGCCTGGCCGACGCCCTCGTCACCACCGGCGGCACCGAAGCCAACCAGCTCGCCCTCCTCCTCGCCCGCGAAACCCACGGCCCCACCGTCAGACTCGTCTGCGGCGCCAACGCCCACCACTCCCTGCCCCGCGCCGCCTGGCTATTCGGTCTCCCCGAACCCGTGATCATCCCCACCCCCACCGGCACCCTCGACCCCACCGCCCTCACCCACACCCTCACCACCCTGCCCGGCCCCCTCCTCGTCGCCGCCACCGCCGGCACCACCGACGCCGGACTCATCGACCCCCTCCCCGCCATCGCCGCCCTGACCACCACCCACGGCGCCCGCCTCCACATCGACGCCGCCTACGGAGGCGGCCTCCTCTTCAGCGACCGCCACCGCCACCTGCTCACCGGCCTCGACACCGCCCACACCGTCACCCTCGACCTGCACAAACTCGGCTGGCAGCCCGTCGCCGCCGGACTCCTCGCCGCCCGCGACGCCACCGACCTCACCGCACTCCACCACCACGCCGACTACCTCAACGCCGACGACGACACCGAAGCCGGCCTCCCCGACCTCCTCGGCCGCTCCCTGCGCACCACCCGACGCCCCGACGCCCTCAAGATCGCCGTCACCCTCAAAACCCTCGGCCGCACCGGCCTCGGCGCCCTCGTCGACCAAGTCTGCGCCCACGCGCACGAGTTCGCCGACATCGTCACCGCACACCCCGGCTTCGAACTCCACGCCCCACCCACCATCAGCACCGTCCTCTTCCGCCCCACCGGCGCCACCGACGACACCGTGGCCGAGACACGCCGCCGCCTCCTCACCCACGGCCACGCCGTCCTCGGCCGAGCCCGCCTCCACGGCCGGCTCTGGCTCAAGGCCACCCTCCTCAACCCCCACACCCGCCCCCACGACCTGGCCGCCCTCCTCGACCTGGTGGAAGGAAACACCCCCCGATGAACACGCCCCCACACTTCACCGCCGACACCCCCCGCGACCTCGTCGGCATCGGCATCGGCCCCTGCAACCTCTCCCTGGCCGCCCTGGCCCAACCCCTCGCCGAACTCGACGCCGTCTTCTACGAACAACGCCCCCGCTTCGACTGGCACCCCGGCCTCCTCATCGACGGCGCCCGCGTCCAGGTCCCCTTCCTCGCCGACCTCGTCACCCTCGCCGACCCCACCAGCCCCTGGACCTTCCTCAACTACCTCAAAACCCACCAGCGCCTCTACCCGTTCTACTTCGCCGAGCGCTTCCACACGCAACGCGCCGAATACGACACCTACTGCCGCTGGGTCGCCGACCAACTCCCCGGACTCCACTTCCGCCACCAGGTCGACGCCGTCCGCTGGAACCCCGAACGCGACGTCTTCGAAGTCGACCACACCCAACTCGACACCGACGGCGAAGCCCTCGGCCGCACCCACACCCGCAACGTCGTCCTCGGCATCGGCACCGAGCCCTACATCCCCGACGCCCTCCGCCCCCTCGTCGACGCCCCCGGCGTACCCGTCGTCCACGCCGCCGACTACCTCACCCACCGCGACACCCTCCTCGCCGCCGGCCACATCACCGTCGTCGGATCAGGACAGTCCGGCGCCGAAGTCTTCCTCGACCTCCTCCGGCACCGCCCCGCCGGCCGCGAACAACTCCACTGGATCGGCCGCACCGACGCCTTCGCCCCCATGGAGTACTCCAAACTCGGCCTCGAACACTTCACCCCCGACTACACCCGCTACTTCCACGCCCTCCCCGAAAGCACCCGCGACCGCCTCACCGCCGCCCAATGGCAACTCCACAAAGGCATCGACACCACCACCCTCGCCGCCATCCACGACGAGCTCTACCACCGCACCGTCAACGGCGGCTGGCCCGACACCGTCCTCACCCCCGGCGTCCGCGTCCGCACCGCGGGACGCATCGCCACCACCAAGATCGAACTCCACCTCGAACACCTCCAGCAGAACACCCGCACCCGCCTCACCACCGACGCCGTCGTCCTCGCCACCGGCCACCGCGAACGCCCCCTCGACCGCATCCTCGCCGGCCTCGACCCCTACATCCGCCGCGACAACAGCGAACGCCCCCGCGTCGACGAACACTTCCGCCTCGTCCTCGACCCCTCCGTCACCGCCACCGGCTGCAACATCTACCTCCAGAACGCCGAACGCCACACCCACGGCGTAGGCGCCCCCGACCTCGGCCTCGCCGCCTGGCGCGCCGCCACCATCCTCAACACCCTCACCGGCAAAGAGACCTATCCCCTCCCCACCCGCACCGCCTTCACCACCTTCGGACTCGAACAACCACAACCCCGAGTCCCCGCGGCCCGACAGGCGCCCACCCCCACCCTCACCCCCCTCGTCGACCGACGCTGAAAGCCACACCCGACACCCCACCCCACGGCCCCCGGCCCACCCATGCGAAAGGCGGTGCTCCCACGGTGACCCACCCGGCCACCGCACGAAACACCGCCCACCGCCCCACAGGACTACACGAGTGCGGAACCCCTAGAAGACCGGCGTACCGTCACGCGTCAGCCTCCAGTCCACCGACGCGAAGTCCTTCGGATCCAGCACACCCTTCGCCGTCACCCACTCCGAGATCCGCGTACGGATCTCCGTCGACTCCGACCACAGCTCCTGCGCCGACGCCACATGCGGGAACGCGCCACCACCATTGGCCCGGTAGTTGTTCACCGCCAGCACGAACTGCTGCGCATCGTCCAACGCCGCCCCGTTGTACGTCAGGTTCCTGATCCGCGAACCCGCCGCCTGCGCGATGTCGATCTCGTACACCAGACCCGACACATAGTCGTAGTTGTAGTCCGGACGCCCCGCCGCGTTCGTCAACTTCTCCGTGTCGACCACCGCACCCGCGGCCGTCTGCACGAAGTACTGCGCCGAGTACTCCAGGTACGCCCGCACCTGCGCACCCGTCATCAACTTCGCCACCAGCGTGTTGTCGTACACGTACAGGCTCGACAGATCCCGGATCGTCACCTGACCGGCCGGGATCTCCGACGTCCGCGAGAACGGCGACGCCTGCGCGATGACCGGCAGCGACGCGTACGACGTACCCGCCAGCGCCGCCTTGACGACGTCCTCCTGCACCTTCGTGATCAGGTCGATGATCGGAGCGTCCTTGTACCGCGCCTCCACCGTCGTCAACGTCTCCGTCGCCGAACCGACCACCTGGTTGACGTACGCCACGACCTTCGCGTGCTCGTCACCCAGCAACTTCGTGATCTTCGGGTCGTCCGCCACGGTGTTCGAGTTCAGCACCTTCGACGAAACGGACTCGACCGTCCACCGACCCTTCTCGAACACCAGCTCCACATCGAACACCGACAGCCGCTCCGCATACGCCAACGGCTCCGACAACACGACCGTCTTCCCGGTCTTCGCGTTGACGACCTTCAGCTCCGGAATCTCCACATGCGCATGACCCACCAGCACCGCGTCGATGTCCGGCACCTGCTGCGCCACCAACGCCGCCGAGTTCTCCACATACGGCAGCTGGTCACCGTACGACGACGTCCCCGACGAACCCGAGTGCGCCGACACGATCACCACGTCCGCACCCAGCGACTTCAGCTTCGGCACCCACTTCGCCGCCTGCTCCTCCAGCCCCGGGAACGCCAGCTTGCCCTGCACGTACGCCTTGTCCCAGATCGCGATACCCGGGTTCGTCAGCCCCAGCACCGCCACCTTCACCGGCGGCGCACCCTTCACACAGAACGTCTTGATCACATAGGGCGCGAACGCCGGCTTCAGCGTCTTCGCATCCACCGCATTCGCACCCAGCAGCGGGAACCGCAACTGCGACTCGAACTTCCGCAGCGTCTCGATGCCGTAGTTGAACTCGTGATTGCCCAGCGCCGCCGCGTCATACCCGATCGCGTTCATCGCCTGCGCCATCGGGTGCACCGGACCACCCTTGGCGGTGATCGGGTCCACCTTCGCGTAGTAGTACGTCAGCGGAGTGCCCTGGATCGTGTCACCCGCGTCCAGCAGCAGCGTGTTCTCGCGCCCCTTCTCCTCACGGATCTGGTTCACCAGCGTCGAGATACGCGCCAGCCCCTGCGCGTTACCGGCCGCGTCCTTGTACTCCGCGTCCTTGAAGTAGTCCCAGTTGAACACGTGACCATGCAGGTCCGTCGTCCCCAGCACCGTCAGCGCATACCGCTTCGGCTGCTTGACCGGCTTCCCCGGCTTCTTCGCCTCGGCGGCCCGCGCCGGAGCCACCGCAGCACCCGCGATCGCCACCCCCGCCCCGGTCACAGCGGACTTCTTCAGGAACTTCCGGCGATTCAACGGCATGACTCAGGCTCCTCGGGGACTGGCTGACGACGCGCGTAGATTCTGACCCGGACCCGACCGACGGCAACAGGTCCAGGAGGTTGCGATCTGATGACCAGCACGGTCAACTCCCCCCAGGAGCCCGGGAAAGCCATGACAAGGTAGGACGTATGACCTCCCCGCAGAATCCCCCGTACGGCACACCCGACGCCCCCCTCCTCACCGTCCGCGGCGAGGCCGAACTCGAAGTCGACCCCGAGATCGCCCGCATCGGCATCACCATCACCGCCCGCGGCCGCGACCGCCGCACCACCCTCGACGACCTCACCCGCCGCAACACCACCGCCCTCGACCTCGTGAAGTCCTACGGCGACGCGGTCGAGAACCTCTCCACCGGCACCATCTCCCTCACCCCCGAACTCACCCACCGCGGACGGGGCGAACGCGTCCGCACCTACCACGGCACCATCCACCTCACCGCCGAACTCACCGACTTCACCGCCCTCGGCGAACTCACCACCCGCCTCGCCGACCTCGACCTCACCAGGATCGACGGCCCCACCTGGGAACTCCGCCCCACCTCACCCGTCCACCGCCAAGCCCGGCAACAAGCCGTACGCGAAGCCGTACAACGAGCCGGCGAATACGCCGAAGCACTCGGCACCACCGTCGCCGCCCTCCTCGAACTCGCCGACACCGGCACAGCCGGCGGACGCCCCCGCGCCGCCTTCGACCGCCGCGCCGTCCGCTTCTCCATGGCCGCAGCCGACGCGGACACCACCACACCCGAACCCCTCGACCTCGAACCCCAGCGCATCCAGGTCCGGGCCGAGATCAGCGCCCAGTTCACGATGAATCCACCGAGCCTGTGAATTCACCCGTTCGGGGAAGCCGCGGTAAGAGCCGGAGCAAAACCGAAAAGTGCTCATCAGAGCGGTAGCCCGCACAATTTATTAATTGACGGCAGTCGACAACAACCCTTCACCCAAAGGTTGTTGGACGGCCATGCCCTCCGAATTCCCTACCCACCGGTAAGACATAAGCTCGAAACATGCGCCGAGCAAAAATCGTCTGCACCCTGGGCCCCGCCACCGACACATACGACCAGATCAAAGCCCTGGTCGACGCCGGAATGGACGTAGCCCGCCTCAACCTCAGCCACGGCGGCCACGCCGAGCACGAGGAGCGCTACCAGCGCGTCCGCAAGGCCTCCGACGAAACCGGCCGCAGCATCGGCCTCCTCGCCGACCTTCAAGGCCCGAAGATCCGCCTCGGCACCTTCGCGGAAGGCCCCGTACTCCTTGAACGCGAAGACACCTTCACCATCACGGTCGAGGAAGGCGTAGAGGGCGACCGCCACAGGTGCGGCACCACCTACGCCGGCCTCGCAGCCGACGTCACCACCGGCGAACGCATCCTCGTCGACGACGGCAAGGTCTGCCTCGAAGTCACCGACGTCGACGGCCCCCGCGTCCACACCCGCGTGATCGAAGGCGGCGTGATCTCCGACCACAAGGGCCTCAACCTCCCCGGCGTCGCCGTCTCCGTCCCCGCCCTCTCCAAAAAAGACGAAGAAGACCTCCGCTGGGCGCTCCGCACCGGCTTCGACGTCATCGCCCTCTCCTTCGTCCGCAGCGGCCGCGACATCGTGGACGTCCACCGGATCATGGACGACGAAGGCCGCCGCCTCCCCGTCATCGCCAAGATCGAGAAGCCCCAGGCCGTCGAGAACATCGACGACATCGTCGCCGCCTTCGACGCGATCATGGTCGCCCGCGGCGACCTCGGCGTCGAGATGCCCCTCGAACAGGTCCCCATCGTCCAAAAGCGCGCGATCAAGCTGGCGAAGCGCAACGCCAAGCCCGTCATCGTCGCCACCCAGATGCTCGACTCCATGATCGAGAACTCCCGCCCCACCCGCGCCGAAGCCTCCGACGTCGCCAACGCCGTCATCGACGGCACCGACGCGGTCATGCTCTCCGGCGAGACCAGCGTCGGCAAATACGCCATCCAGACCGTCCGCACCATGGCGAAGATCGTCGAAGCGGCCGAGGAGGACATCCTCGCCAAGGGCCTGTCCGACCTCACCGCAAGCAACAAACCCCGCACCCAGGGCGGCGCCGTCGCCCGCGCCGCCGCCGAGATCGGCGACTTCCTCGACGCCAAGTTCCTCGTCGCCTTCACCCAGAGCGGCGACACCGTCCGCCGCCTCTCCCGCTACCGCTCCCCGATCCCCCTCCTCGCCTTCACCCCGGAACCGGCGACCCGCTCCCAGCTGAACCTGACCTGGGGCGTCGAGACGTTCCTCGGCCCGCACGCGGACTCGACGGACGCGATGGTCGACCAGGTGGACGAGCTGCTGCTGAGGCACGGCCGCTGCCAGAAGGGCGACGTGGTGGTCATCACGGCGGGTTCGCTCACCGGGGTCTCGGGCTCGACCAACCTGGTCCGCGTCCACCACGTCGGAGAGGACGACAGCCCGAAGTAGGGGGACCGGGTCAGTACTTGGGGCCTACGTGGGTGTCGAGCAGGGCGACGTGCGCCTTCTTGGCGACGGAGATGTTGTAGGGGTTCCCGTTGCGGGTGCAGTGCGTCCACTCGGTGCCCAGCTTTTCGAGGGTGTCGGTGAAGAGCCGCCGGATGTCGTCGGAGACGTTGGTGAAGAAGTACCGGGGGTATGCGTAGCGCTTGCGTTCACCGGCAACGATGCGGGTCGTCCAGTTGGTGATGCGGCACCCGTCGGAGTGGCTGAGACGGCCTTCTGTCGAACCTCGGTGCTATGAAAGGTCATACGAACACGTTGCGTGACTGGTGGTGACCGTGCGCAGCAAAAAGCGGAGGATCACGCGAACGTGATCCTCCGCTTATTGGTGCCGGGTGCGGGACTCGAACCCGCAAGCCGTTAGGCGCGGTCTTTTGAGGACCGTGTGTATGCCGATTCCACCAACCCGGCGGGACTGGCTGATCGGAAGCATACCGGGTCACCGTAGCGCCCCGCCTCTAGGTAGGCTGCACAAGCAGCTGCAAACAGCCCGGCCCGTAACAAGGAGCCCCCGTGACCGCCCCCGAGTCGCCCCAGCCCGTAGACGCGCCCGACGACGACAGGTCGCACGTGCCTCCGCTGACGACCCGTGTCGTCATCGCCGAGGACGAGGCGCTGATCCGTCTCGACCTCAAAGAGATGCTGGAGGAGGAGGGCTACAGCGTCGTCGGCGAGGCCGGTGACGGTGAGCAGGCGATCGAGCTCGCGCGCGAGCACAAGCCGGACCTGGTCATCCTCGACGTGAAGATGCCCAAGCTGGACGGCATCTCCGCCGCCGAGAAGATCGCCGAGGAGCGCATCGCGCCGGTGCTGATGCTGACCGCGTTCTCGCAGCGCGACCTCGTCGAGCGGGCGCGCGACGCCGGTGCGATGGCTTACCTGGTGAAGCCGTTCAGCAAGAGTGACGTCGTGCCGGCGATCGAGATGGCCGTCTCGCGTTTCACGGAGCTGCGGGAGCTGGAGAACGAGGTCGCGGATCTGACGCTGCGGCTGGAGACGCGCAAGCTGGTGGACCGGGCGAAGTCGATTCTGCAGACGGAGTACGGGCTGACGGAGCCGGCGGCGTTCCGCTGGATCCAGAAGACGTCGATGGACCGTCGGATGTCGATGCAGCAGGTGGCGGAGGCGGTCATCCAGGACGCGGACGAGAAGAAGTCGTCCAAGGGCTGAGCAAGCACGGTAGAGCAGACGACGAGGCCCGCGCCCGGAGAAGGGGCGCGGGCCTCGTCGTGTGCGAGGGGGTGCTCAGTCCTCGCCGAGGTACGCCTTGCGGACGGACTCGTCGTGGAGGAGGTCCTGGCCGGTGCCGGAGAGGACGATCTTGCCGATCTCCATGACGTGGCCGTGGTCGGCGAGCGAGAGGGCTGCCTGGGCGTTCTGCTCGATGAGCAGGATGGTCATGCCCTGGGCCTTGAGCTCGACGATGGTGGACATGATCTTCTGCATCATGATGGGGGAGAGGCCCATGGAGGGCTCGTCCAGCATGAGCAGTTTGGGCTGGGACATGAGGGCGCGGCCCATGGCGAGCATCTGCTGTTCGCCGCCGGACAGGGTGCCGGCGGCCTGCTTGCGGCGCTCTCCCAGGATGGGGAAGAGGTCGTAGGCGCGCTGGATGTCCTTTTCGATGCCGGGCTTGTCGTTGCGGAGGAAGGCGCCGAGGCGGAGGTTGTCCTCGATCGTCATGCGCGGGAAGATGTGCCGCCCCTCGGGGGAGTGGGCGAGTCCGAGCGAGACGATGTCGTGGGCGGGGGTCTTCTTCAGCGATTTGCCGTTGAACCTGATCTGGCCGCCGACCGGCTTGAGCAGGCCGGAGAGGGTGCGCAGGGTGGTGGTCTTGCCGGCGCCGTTGGTGCCGATCAGGGTGACGACCTCGCCGGCCTCGACCTTGAACGAGATGCCTTTGACGGCCTCGATCTTGCCGTAGGCGACCCGGAGGTCCTCGACTTCGAGCAGTGCGGTCATCGGTCGTTCTCCTTGCCGGGCGCGGCGTCCGTCGGGGTGGCGGCGCTCTCGGCTTTCGCTTCGGCTGCCTCGACTTCGGCTATTTCCTCGTCGCCGGGGGCGTTTTCGAAGGGTTCGCCGAGGTAGGCGGCGACCACTCGTTCGTCGCCCTGGACGGTGGCGCTGTCGCCTTCGACGAGCTTCTCGCCCTGGACGAGTACGGCGACTCGGTCGCAGAGGTTGAAGATGAAGCGCATGTCGTGCTCGATGACGAGGACGGCGATGCCCTTGTCGCGGATGGCGAAGACGAGTTCTTCGGTCGCGCGGGTTTCCTGGGGGTTCATGCCGGCGGTGGGCTCGTCGAGGAGGAGGAGGCCGGGCTCGCTGGCGAGTGCGCGGGCGATTTCGAGCTTGCGCTGTTCGCCGTAGGGCAGGTTGCGTGCGAGGTGGTCGGCCTTCTTCTCCAGGCCGATGAACTCCAGGAGTTCCATGGCGCGTTCGCGGCTGGCGGCTTCGGCGCGGTGGAAGGAGGGGAGGCGCAGGACGGCCGACCAGAAGCCTTCCTTGGTGCGGGTGTGGCGGCCGACGAGGACGTTTTCCAGGACGGTCATGTTGGAGAACAGACGGATGTTCTGGAAGGTGCGGGCGATGCCTGCGGCCGTGACCTTGAAGGATTTGGGCGGCAGGACGGTGCCCTTGTAGCGGACTTCGCCCTCGGTGGGGATGTAGAGGCCGGTGAGGCAGTTGAAGAAGGTGGTCTTGCCGGCTCCGTTGGGGCCGATGAGGCCGACGATTTCTCCGGCGTTGACGTGGAGGTTGACGTCGCGGACGGCGGTGAGGCCGCCGAAGCGCATGGTGACGCCGCGGGCGTCGAGCACCGTCTCGCCGACAGGGGCGACAGGGGCGTCCTTGGTGGTGGTGTCGGTGGTCATGGTGGTCAGGCCCCTGCCTTGGTCAGGACGGTGGGAGCTTCCGCGTCCTCGTGGAATTCGAGCTGGCGGCGCCGGTTGGGGATGAGTCCCTCGGGGCGGAAGCGCATCAGCAGGATGAGGGCGAGGCCGAAGGCGAAGAGCTGGTAGTCGCCGAGGAACTGGAGCTTGTTGGGGATGAGGAAGAGCAGTGCCGCGCCGATGAGGGGTCCGCTGATGGTGCCCATGCCGCCGAGGACGACGGCGGCGAGCAGGAAGGCGGAGTTGGGCGGGATGGGGCCGGCGAAGAGGTACTGCTCGGGGGTGACGGTGTAGGTGACGTGTGCCTGGACGGTGCCGGCGAGGCCGGCGAGGGAGGCGCCGACGGCGAAGGCGATGAGCTTGACGCGGAAGCCGTTGATGCCCATGGCGAGGGCGGCGGTCTCGTCTTCGCGGATGGCGACCCAGGCGCGGCCGATGCGGGAGTCGCCGCTGCGTCGGAAGACGAGGACGACGATGGCGGTGATGACGAGCATCAGGAAGAAGTAGTTGGCGAAGCGGCCGATGGTGAATCCGGCGATGGCGTGTTCGGCTCCGAAGTCGAACCCGAGGATGTTGAGGTTCGGGATGGAGGAGATGCCGTTGGAGCCGTTGGTGATGTCGGGGCCGGAGGTGCCGTCGAGGTTGTTGGCGGTGATGCGGAAGATCTCGCCGAAGCCGAGGGTGACGATGGCGAGGTAGTCGCCGCGCAGTCGCAGGGTCGGGGCGCCGATGAGGACGCCGAAGACGAGGGATGCGGCGGCTCCGACGAGGACGGCGGCCCAGAACGGGAAGTGCACGTCGAAGGGGGAGCTGGGGGAGCCGGAGACCATGGCGGCGGCGTAGGCGCCGACGCCGAGGAAGGCGACGTAGCCGAGGTCGAGGAGGCCGGCGAGGCCGACGACGATGTTGAGGCCGAGGGCGACGGTGCCGAAGATGAGGATGTAGACGCCGACGGTGGCGTACTGGTCGTCGGTCTGGGTGAAGGGGAACATCGCGGCGGCGACGAAGGCGCCGCAGATGGTGATGTTCTGGTGTCGGGCGGTGATCTGGCTGGCCTGGGCGACGAGGCCGGACTTGTTGAGTGCGGCGAAGCCGAAGGCGGCGGTGATCAGGAAGCCGATGAAGAGTTCGTCGTACTCGGTGCCGATGCCGTAGGTGAAGACGGTGAGGCCGAGGCCGAGGATGCCGACGATGATGAGGATCTCGACGTAGGAGGGCAGGGTGCCGAGGGTGCTGGGCTTGCCGCCCGCGTAGGCGGCTTTGATGGTCTGCCAGCGGTACGCGTAGGCGTGCTTGACGTGTTCCCAGCGGGTGTCTTCGGGGTCGATCGGGTCGGGTTCGGGCCGCTCGAAGGGGAGTGCGCGGGCGCCGAGGTAGGTGACGGCGGAGGCGATGGCGGCGATGTAGCCGCCCGGCTCGAGGTTGACGATGCCGCCGAGGTCGGCGGTGATCGCGATGATCGTGTACCAGGTGGTGTAGAAGGTCGCGAGTGCGGCGAACTTGATGGCGCCGTCGCCGCCGGCGGGGGTGAGCCAGCGCAGGCCCTTGACGCCGTAGGAGGAGAGGCCGAAGAGGGTGGTGAGGGCGCCGCCGATGAGGACGAGGACCTGGAGGCCGCCGGGGTAGCCGTAGACGGTGAGGTCGCCGGGGAAGGCGGAGGTCCAGGTCCAGGCGAGGAAGGTGGAGACGACGGTGAGGGCGCCGCCGCCGGTGGCGAGTGCGCGTCCGATGTGAGGCGGTATGCCCAGGGTGTCGGTCGTGGTGACCGGGCTGGGGGCGCCGGGGGTCTCGGGTGCGGTGGTCTGTGTGGTCATCGGTGTCACGCCCTGTCCGCGACGCGCTCGCCGAGCAGGCCTTGTGGCCTGAACAGCAGTACGAGGATGAGAAGTACGAAGGCCCAGACGTCGGCCCAGGACTGGCTGCCGAACTTGTCCATGCCGGGGATGTCGGCGATGTAGGCGGTGGCCAGCGTTTCGGCGATGCCGAGGACCACGCCGCCGATCATGGCGCCGTAGATGTTGCCGATGCCGCCGAGGACGGCCGCGGTGAAGGCCTTGAGGCCGAGGATGAAGCCCATGCGGTAGTCGATCTGGCCGTACTTGAGGCCGTAGGCGACACCGCCGATGGCGGCGAAGACGGCGCCGAGGGCGAAGGCGATCACGATGATGCGGTCGGTGTTGACGCCCATGAGCTTGGCGGTGTCCGGGTCCTGCGCGGTGGCCTGCATGCCGCGTCCGGTGCGGGTCTTCATGACGAAGTAGGCGAGGACGGCCATGCTGATGGGGGCGGCGGCGAGGAGGAAGATGTCACCGGTCTGGATGGTGACGTCGCCGATGTGGAAGGGGCCGCCCTCGATCTGGGGGAAGGTGCGGGCCGAGGTGGCTTCGGGGTACCAGGCCCAGACCGCCTGCTGGAGGGCCAGGGAGAGGCCGATGGCGGTGATGAGGGGGGCGAGGCGGGGTGCGCCGCGCAGGGGGCGGTAGGCGAACCGTTCCGCTCCGATGGCGACGAGGACGGCGACCAGGATGGCGCCGATGAGCATGAGCGGCAGGGCTATCCACATGGTCGTGCCGTTCGGCAGTACCCAGAGGTAGACGGAGAGAGCCCCGAATGCTCCCGTCATGAAGATCTCGCCGTGGGCGAAGTTGATGAGCTGGACGATGCCGTAGACCATTGTGTAGCCAATGGCGACCAGCCCGTACATGGATCCCAGTAGCAGGCCGTTGACCAGCTGCTGCGGCAGTTCGTTCACCGCATGTCCTCCGAGACGTTCGGATAATTTCGACGTGTGTGTCCGGATGTGAGTTCGCGCGGGGCGCCAGTGGAACAGCGCCCCGCGCGGCTCGTGTGATGCGGGGTGGGTCAGCCGGAGTAGGTGCCGGACTTGACCGGCTTCCAGGCGCCGTTCTCGACGGCGTAGACGGTGAGCTGCTTGTTGGTGGCGTCACCGAACTCGTCGAAGGAGACCTTGCCGGTCACACCGTCGAAGGAGACGTTCTGCATGGCGGCGGTGACCTTGGCGCGGGCGTCGTCGGGAAGCTTGCCGTCGTTGTCGTCGACGACCTTCTTCACGGCCTCGATGATCGCCCAGGCCGAGTCGTAGGAGTAGCCGCCGTAGGCCTCGTAGGCCTCCTTGTAGCCCTCGGTCTTGTAGTTGGCGACGAACTCCTTGGCGGAGGGGAGCTGCTCGACCGGTGCGCCGACGGAGGTGGCGAGGTCGCCGGCGGCGGTGGCGCCGGCCAGCTTGATGAAGTCGGCGCTGTAGATGCCGTCGCCGCCGACCACGGGGATCTTGGCGCCGGCGGCCTTGATCTGCTTGCTCAGGGGGCCGGCCTGCGGGTACTCGCCGCCGTAGTAGACGACGTCGGCGCCGGAGGTCTTGACCTTGGTGGCGATGGCCGAGAAGTCCTTGCTGTCCGGGTTGATGTGCTCGGTGCCGGCCACCGTGCCGCCGAGCTTCTTGAACTCCTCGGTGAAGGTTCCGGCGAGGCCGGCGCCGTAGGTCTTCTTGTCGTCGATGACGAAGACCTTCTTCTTCTTGGCGTCGTTGATCAGGTACTGCGCGGCGAACGGGCCCTGGATGGCGTCCGTGGTCGCGGTGCGGAAGTACGACTTGTAGACGCGCTTCTTGGAGGTCGCCCAGTCGGTGCCCTGGGTGAGCGCCGGGTTGGTGTTGGCCGGGGAGACCTCGACGAGCTTGGCGTCGTCGAAGACCTTCTGCATCGACTCGGCGACGGAGGAGTTCAGCGGGCCGACCACGCCGAGGACGGACTTGTCGGCGACCAGCTTGGTGGCGTTCTGCTGGCCCGAGGACGGCTGGGCCTGGTCGTCGAGCGCCTCGATCTTGAAGGTGACGCCGTCGACGTACTTCTGCTTGTTGGCCGTCTTGGCGGCGAGGTCGACGGAGTTCTTGATGCCGAGGCCCAGCGCGGACAGGTCGCCGGTCAGCGGGGCGTCGATACCGATGGTGACGGTGGTGCCACCGCTGTCGGAGCCCTTGTCGTCGCTGTCGCGCGAACCGCAAGCGGTGAGGGTGAGTGCTCCTGCGGACAGCGCGGCGGTAATGGCGATGAGCGAACGTTGACGCACGTTCCAGTCCTTTCCCTGGGCGGCCCTCCCCCCTGGAAGAAGCCGAGTCGAGCGCTGGGCCGAAGGGGTATTCCAGCCGCGCGGTGACTGGGCGTGACTCTAAGCGGGTGAAGGTGACGGGGAGGAGGGTCTGACCCATGCTGTGACTCTCTTGTTATGACACGAGGTAATGCAGAGCGGTACTTGGTGGGTGGAACAGCTGAATTCAGGCCGATTCGCCCTGTCCGCATGGTGAGAACGTGCAGGACGAACCCGGGTATGTTCAGGTGTCTCAGGCGTTTTGGTGATTACTTGATTCGTTGCTACAGGCGACTTGTAGGGCCGCGGAGAGGTCGTGCGCATAGCGCGAGCCGAGGATGAAACTGTGGACTTGTATTGCGCGTGCATTACGTAGAGTTACGTCCACGAAAGGGAGTCCGACGTTCTTCGGCACTTTTCCGCATTCCGTTACGTGCATGGTGATGACCACCTTGCGGACGGAACCCGCTTTTGTCCTGAAGGGGGCCCGGGGGGCCGAGGTCAGGGAAAGCCCTGGGTACGGCTGGGCGAGCCGGGTCACGGTGACCGGCGGGCCGGACTCCACGCCGAGGACGACGTCGAAGGCGAAGGTGCGAGGGCGGGTGCCCGGCGGTACGGCGACCTCGCCGAGGTAGCTGACGTCCACCACCTGGGACGGGAACGGCGGTGCGGGGTGCGCCTGTTCGGTGTCGTGCGGCCGCGTCGCCCAGAGGTAGCCGCCGCCCGCGAGGAGGACCGCCGCGGCGAGGACGGCCGACACGGCCCGGCGGTGCGCGGCATGGCGGCGGCCGAGCCCACGGAGCAGGCGGGTGAAGGGAGTTGGGGCGTCCGCGCCGGGGGCGTCGGCGCGGACGGGGGCGCGGGCGGCCGCGGGGGTCTCCCACGCGTGTGTGCCCTCGCCGGGCTCCACGGGGCCGACGCCGCTCACTGCCAGGGACCCTCGGTCGGGCCGCCGGAGCGGTACCGGTCAGCGCAGCCCTCGGCCGCCTCGCGGCCGATCAACTCGTCCGCCGCGTCGGCCCCTTGACGCTTCTTCGCGGTCCGCGCGGCGTCCACGACGGTCCGCAGGATCTCGTACTGCCCGTTGGACAGCCCCATCGACTGGTAGTCCCCGTAGGCGGTGCTGTCGAGGACCTCGCGCGACCAGTGGGCGACGATGCGGGTGCACAGCTCCTCGGGCGAGGAGGTGGACGCCGACGGCGACGGGGTGCCGCTCGCGTCGGCGTTCCCCGGGACTCCGCAGCCGGCCGCCGGCAGGACCGCCAGCAAGGCCGCCGCCAACGCCGGTCCGGACAGCCGCCTCGCCGCCACCGCCCGTGGGGCTCCTCCCGTGGTCATGCCCCGACGCTAGGCCGCCGCGGTGGCGGTGGGCAACGGCCGCGCGTCGGTCACCCTCCGGAGCGCCGTTGCCGTCAGTGAGCGGCGCGCACCTGCGCGCCGTCGCCGGCCCGGACGTCCCGCAGCAGGCAGGTCAGCCGCGCGGTGCACACGCGCCGGCCCTCCTGGTCGCTGATCACGATCTCGTACGTCGCCGTGGAGCGCCCCTGGTGCACGGGTGTGGCCACGCCGGTGACCAGGCCGGAGCGGACTCCGCGGTGGTGGGTGCAGTTCAGGTCGACACCGACGGCGATCTTGGTGCTGCCGCCGTGCAGCATGGAGCCGACCGAGCCGAGGGTCTCGGCGAGGACCGCGGAGGCGCCGCCGTGCAGCAGGCCGTAGGGCTGGGTGTTGCCCTCGACCGGCATGGTGCCGACGACCCGGTCCGCGGAGGCCTCGACGATCTCCACGCCCATGCGGTTGCCGAGGTGCCCGGCGGAGAACAGGGCCAGGATGTCGATGCCGAGGGCCGCGTACTCGTCGATGACCTCTTGCGGGAACTTCACGTGCTGCTGCTCGCCCATGGGGCCCGGCTCCGTTCGTCGATCACAGTCCAGCGTGACTTAAGCAAACGCTCAGTCGGTAGCCGATTGTTCCAGACGGACGACGACGGACTTGCTGGCCGGGGTGTTGCTGGTGTCGGCGGTGGCGTCCAGCGGGACCAGGACGTTGGTCTCCGGGTAGTACGCGGCGGCGCAGCCCCGGCTGGTCGGGTACAGCACGACCCGGAAACCGGGCGCCCGCCGCTCCACCCCGTCCCGCCATTCGCTCACCAGGTCCACGTACGAGCCCTCGGCGAGCCCGAGAGCCCGCGCGTCCTCGGCGTTGACCAGGACCACCCGGCGGCCGTTCCTGATGCCCCGGTAGCGGTCGTCGAGGCCGTAGATCGTGGTGTTGTACTGGTCGTGCGAGCGCAGCGTCTGCAGGAGCAGCCGGCCCTCGGGCAGCCGGGGGTACTCGACGGGGGCCGCGGTGAAGTTGGCCTTGCCGGTCGCGGTGGGGAAGCGGCGCTCGTCGCGCGGGGCGTGCGGGAGGGTGAAGCCCTCGGGGCGGGCCACGCGCGCGTTGAAGTCGTCGAAGCCGGGGATCACGCGCGCGATGCGGTCGCGTATCGCCGCGTAGTCCTTCTCGAACTCCTCCCACGGCACCTTGCTGTCCGCGCCGAGCACGCGGCGCGCGAGGCGGCAGACGATGGCGGGCTCGGACAGCAGGTGCGCGCTCGCGGGCGCGAGGCGGCCGCGTGAGGCGTGCACCATGCCCATGGAGTCCTCGACGGTCACGAACTGCTCCGCGCCTCTCCCGTCCGGGCCGGCCTGCACGTCGCGCTCGGTGCGGCCGAGCGTCGGCAGGATCAGCGCCCGCGCGCCCGTCACGACGTGCGAGCGGTTGAGCTTCGTCGACACGTGCACCGTCAGCCGGGCGCGCCGCATGGCCGCCTCGGTGACCTCGGTGTCCGGGGAGGCGGAGACGAAGTTGCCGCCCATCGCGAAGAACAGCTTCGCCTCGCCGTCGCGCAGCGCGCGGATCGCGCGGACGACGTCGAAGCCGTGCTCGCGCGGGGGCGCGAAGCCGAACTCCTTCTCCAGGGCGTCCAGGAAGGCGGGCGCGGGCCGCTCGAAGATGCCCATCGTGCGGTCGCCCTGCACGTTCGAGTGGCCGCGCACCGGGCACACGCCCGCGCCCGGACGGCCGATGTTGCCGCGCAGCAGAAGGAAGTTGACGACCTCGCGGATCGTCGGCACGGAGTGCTTGTGCTGGGTGAGGCCCATGGCCCAGCAGACGATGGTGCGCTCGGAGGCGAGCACCATGCGCAGGGTCTGCTCGATCTCCGCGCGTGTGAGGCCGGTCGCGGTGAGCGTCTCGTCCCAGTCGGCGGTGCGGGCCGCGTCGGCGAACTCCTCGAAGCCGTGGGTGTGTTCGGCGATGAACGCCTCGTCGAGCGCGCCGTCGGCGTCCAGGACGAGCTTGTTGAGGAGGCGGAAGAGGGCCTGGTCGCCGCCGATGCGGATCTGGAGGAAGAGGTCGGTGAGCGCGGCGCCCGCGGCGAGGCCCTTGGGGGTCTGCGGGTTCTTGAAACGTCCCAGGCCCGCCTCGGGCAGCGGGTTGACGCTGATGATCTTCGCGCCGCCCGCCTTGGCCTTCTCCAGGGCGGACAGCATGCGCGGGTGGTTGGTGCCCGGGTTCTGCCCGGCGACGATGATCAGGTCGGCCTGGTAGAGGTCCTCGAGCAGGACACTGCCCTTGCCGATGCCGATGGTCTCCGACAGGGCGGAGCCGGACGACTCGTGGCACATGTTGGAACAGTCCGGGAGGTTGTTCGTGCCGAGTTCGCGGGCGAACAGCTGGTAGAGGAACGCGGCCTCGTTGCTGGTGCGGCCCGAGGTGTAGAACACGGCCTCGTCGGGAGAGGCGAGGGCGGCGGTCTCCTCGGCGATGATGTCGAAGGCCCGCTCCCAGGTCACCGGTTCGTAGCGCTCCGCGCCCTCGGGGAGGTACATGGGGTGCGTGAGGCGGCCCTGCTGGCCGAGCCAGTAGCCGCTGCGGCCGGCGAGGTCGGCGACCGGGTGCGCGGCGAAGAACTCGGGGGTGACCCGGCGCAGGGTCGCCTCCTCGGCGACCGCCTTCGCGCCGTTCTCACAGAACTCGGCGGTGTGCCGGTGCTCGGGCTCGGGCCAGGCGCAGCCGGGGCAGTCGAAGCCGTCCTTCTGGTTGACGCGCAGCAGGGTCAGGGCGGCGCGCTTCACACCCATCTGCTGCTGGGCGATCCGCAGGGAGTGCCCGACGGCCGGCAGACCCGCCGCCACCTGCTTCGGCTCGGTGACCTGCGGAGCGTCCTGGACCGGATCGGCCTTGGGGGGCTTCGTTGCCATCGCGCGCTCTCCTTCGCTCGCCTGCGCCACACACCGCATGGATCCTCGCACGAGGCGCCGACAATGTTGACGCGCGGGCCGGTCGGCGGGCGGCAGCAAAGCTTGCGCCGGCCGGCGGGCGGCCCGCCGAGCCCCGTGAGCCGCGGCGGCCGGGACCGAGTGTCAGTGGGGCGTGGCAGGATCGGGGGCGTGGCAGAGACAGCAGCGAAGAAGACCGACACCCCCGCCGGCAGCCGGCCCCGCCTGATGCTCATGGACGGGCACTCGCTGGCCTACCGCGCGTTCTTCGCGCTGCCCGCGGAGAATTTCACCACCGCGACGGGCCAGCCGACGAACGCCATCTACGGCTTCGCGTCGATGCTCGCCAACACCCTGCGTGACGAGGCGCCCACGCACTTCGCGGTCGCGTTCGACGTGTCCCGCAAGACCTGGCGCTCCGAGGAGTTCACCGAGTACAAGGCGAACCGCTCCAAGACACCGGACGAGTTCAAGGGCCAGGTCGAGCTGATCGGCGAGCTGCTCGACGTGATGCACGTGTCCCGGTTCGCGGTGGACGGCTTCGAGGCGGACGACGTCATCGCCACCCTCGCCACCCAGGCCGAGGCCGAGGGCTTCGAGGTGCTGATCGTCACCGGCGACCGCGACTCCTTCCAGCTGGTGTCCGAGCACACCACGGTGCTGTATCCGACGAAGGGCGTCTCGGAGCTGACCCGGTTCACTCCGGAGAAGGTCATCGAGAAGTACGGGCTGACGCCCGCCCAGTACCCCGACTTCGCGGCGCTGCGCGGCGACCCGTCCGACAACCTGCCGGGCATTCCCGGCGTCGGTGAGAAGACGGCCGCGAAGTGGATCAACCAGTTCGGTTCGTTCGCCGATCTCGTCGAGCGCGTCGAGGAGGTCAAGGGCAAGGCCGGGCAGAACCTGCGCGACCACCTGGAGGCCGTCAAGCTCAACCGCCGCCTCACCGAGATGGTCCGCACCGTCGAGCTGCCGAAGACGGTCGTCGAGCTGGAGCGCGCACCCTACGACCGCACCGCCGTCGCGATGATCCTGGACACCCTGGAGATCAGGAACCCGTCCCTGCGCGAGCGGCTGTTCGCCGTCGACCCCGGCGGCGAGGAGGCCGAGGCGACGCCGGTGATCACCGGCGGGGTTGAGCTGGACGGCACGGTGCTGGGCACCGGCGAGCTGGCCGGCTGGCTCGCGGAGCACGGCACCGACACCCTCGGCGTCGCCACCGTCGACACCTGGGCGCTGGGTTCCGGCTCGGTCGCCGAGATCGCGCTCGCCGCGGCCGGGGGAGCGGCCGCCTGGTTCGACCCGGCCGAGCTCGACGAGGCCGACGAGAACGCGTGGGCGGCCTGGATCGCCGCCGAGGACCGCCCCAAGGTCCTGCACAACGCCAAGGGCGCCATGCGCGTCTTCGCCGAGCACGGCTGGTCCGTCGCCGGCGTCGGCATGGACACGGCGCTCGCCGCCTACCTGGTCAAGCCGGGCCGCCGCTCCTTCGACCTGGACGCGCTGTCCCTGGAGTACCTGGGCCGTGAGCTGGCCCCGGCCGCCGCGGCCGACGGCCAGCTCGCCTTCGGCGCGGACGACGGCGCCGAGGCCGAGGCCCTCATGGTGCAGGCCCGCACGATCGTCGACCTCGGCGAGGCGTTCCGCGGCCGGCTGGAGGAGGTCGGCGCGGCCGACCTGCTGCGCGACATGGAGCTGCCCACCTCCGCCCTCCTGGCCCGTCTGGAGCGGCACGGCATCGCCGCCGACCGCGCCCACCTGGAGGCCATGGAGCAGATGTTCGCGGGCGCCGTCCAGCAGGCCGTGAAGGAGGCGCACGCGGCGGCCGGACACGAGTTCAACCTGGGCTCGCCCAAGCAGCTCCAGGAGGTCCTCTTCGGCGAACTGGGCCTGCCGAAGACGAAGAAGACCAAGACCGGCTACACCACCGACGCCGACGCCCTGGCCTGGCTCGCGGGCCAGACGGACAACGAGCTGCCGGTCATCATGCTGCGCCACCGCGAACAGGCGAAGCTGCGGGTCACCGTCGAGGGCCTGATCAAGACGATCGCCGCGGACGGCCGCATCCACACCACGTTCAACCAGACCGTCGCCGCGACCGGCCGGCTGTCCTCCACCGACCCGAACCTCCAGAACATCCCCGTCCGCACCGACGAGGGCCGGGCGATCCGCCGCGGCTTCGTCGTCGGCGAGGGCTTCGAGTCCCTGATGACGGCCGACTACAGCCAGATCGAGCTGCGCGTGATGGCGCACCTGTCGGAGGACGCGGGCCTCATCGAGGCGTTCACCTCCGGCGAGGACCTGCACACCACGGCCGCCTCCCAGGTGTTCGGCGTCGAGCCCGCCGCCGTGGACGCGGAGATGCGCCGCAAGATCAAGGCGATGTCCTACGGCCTGGCGTACGGCCTGTCGGCGTTCGGCCTGTCCCAGCAGCTGAACATCGACGCGGGCGAGGCCCGTGGCCTGATGGACGCCTACTTCGAGCGCTTCGGCGGCGTCCGGGACTACCTGCGCCGCGCGGTCGACGAGGCACGGGCGACCGGCTACACGGCGACGCTCTTCGGCCGCCGCCGCTATCTGCCCGACCTCAACAGCGACAACCGCCAGCGCCGCGAGGCGGCCGAGCGCATGGCCCTCAACGCGCCGATCCAGGGCACGGCGGCGGACATCGTCAAGATCGCCATGCTCAAGGTGCACGAGGCCCTGCGCGCGGCGGACCTCAAGTCCCGCATGCTGCTCCAGGTCCACGACGAAATCGTCCTGGAGATCGCCCCCGGCGAGCGTGCGGCGGTCGAGGAACTGGTGCGCCGGGAGATGGCCGGCGCCGTCCGGCTCAGGGCCCCGCTGGACGTGTCGGTCGGCGCGGGCGCGGACTGGGAGTCGGCGGCGCACTAGCCTGCGCCGGGGGCGGCCCGCCGCACTCCCCGCAACAGCCGCAACAGCCGCAACAGCTGGAAGGGGCTCTGCCGACACCGGCAGGGCCCCTTCGCACGCCTCGGGGGAGCCGATGCCGTACGAGGCGGTGCCGTACCCCGGCGGGGTGCCGTACGAGCCGGTGCCGTCGTGAGGAGCCAGGTCGCCGCCGGCACTTCCTCCGAAGGGTCCTCACCCGCGTGGCCCCCGAGAACAGGCCCCTGCCGGGTCCGGGCCACCAGGATGCCGCCATGGGTATACGCATGCTCCACCGCCGGAAGGCCCACGCACCCGTCCACGCCACGGCGTCCGCGGACACGCGGTCCGGGCCCGGCGCGGCTTCCCGCACACGGCCGCGTCCCGCCCTCGCGCCGGGCGCCGCCGGCCCCCGCATCCCGTGGCCACCCGGCGCGGTCCTGCGCGCGGCCGCCGCGCGGCTCGGCGGGCCGGCTCCCACTCGGTTCCTGCCCCGGTGTGCGCTCCGGGACCTGACCCGGTTCCTCGCCGGGTTCGTCTCCCGGAACGACGGCCGGCGGCGTCCGTGGGCCGAGGCGGTACGGCGTCACCTGGCGTCGGCCCTCGGCGTCCTCGGCCGCCTCCGCGGCCGCCGTACGGTCCGTCGCATCCCCCTCTTCGTCGCGACGGCGCCCCCCGTCACCGAACGCCCGGGCGACTCCGCCGCACACTGAGCCCGTCTGCGTCTGCGTCTGCGTCCGGTTGCCCGGTGCCGGCATCCCGAGCGGCCAGATGAGCAGGATGAGCCGGGCGGACCGGACCAGCCGGGCGCCACAGCCGCACGCCGACCGCGTACAGCAGCACCCCCAGCACCAGCCCCGCGCCCGCCCCGAAGCACAGCGTCGGGATGAGCTCCCACGGCTTCGCCTCGCGCGCGCCCCAGTACTCCCACCATCGCGTCGCCCGCCGCACCGCCGCGACCACCGCGCAACCGCCGATCACGGCACCCGCCCACCATCGGTCCCGCGCCGACAGCACCGCGACCCCCACCGGCTCGCCGGCCGGCGTCCGGCGCAGCGCGTACGTCACGAACGCGGCGAGCACGACGGCGGCCACGGCCGAACCCCCGTACTGGAGATACCAGTACAGAGGCGAGCCGGCGATGTCCTCGCCGAGGACGGGGAACAGCCGCATGCCCCAGCGGTCGAGATGCGTGAACGCGTCCCACACCACATGGGTCAGCGCGCCGAGCGCCGCGGAGACGTACCACCACCGGACGGTGGACGGCCGTACACGCGCGCGTGGCGCACCGCAGCGGGTCAGCGTGGCCGTCCGGCCCTGCCGGGACCGTGGCAGCAGCGCGACCAGCGGCTCGCGCACCAGCAGCCAGAGCCCCACCAGCACCCAGGCGACGAGCACGTCGACCGTGAACACGGCGGGGAGGGAGTGCGTGACGTCGCCGAACTCCATGGCCCCGGACGAGACACTCGCCGCGTAGTAGGTCATGTCGGGAGCGAAGGAGCCCGCCACCAGGGCGCCCGGGACGAGTTGCCGGCGGCCGGTGCCGTCGGCGCGCACGGCGGGCAGCACGGCCGCCGCGTGACTCAGCGTGAACGGCAACGGGGCTCCCGGGGGCGGACGTTGACGGGCCGGCCGGCCCGGTGATCTACGACGTCCAGTATGCGGGGCGTGGTTCCCGGTCGACGGAGCATGGCCGGCTGGTGAAAACGGCACCCGAACGGGTGCCGGTGCAAAAGAAGTTGTCGTAGGGTCGCCTGGGTCGGTGTGCCCGAGGGCGCGTCGAACACAAGAGCGGAGCAGGGCAGACCGCCCATGAGTGCAACCGTCGGAGCGGGTTGATCGTCACACCGGTACGGCGGCGGCAGCGGCAACGGCCACAACAGTGGCAACAGCCGCAACGGCAGGTGCAGGCGAATAGACGGGCGTACCGCGTCCACGGGAGGGTTTCACTTCATGTCGGCGCATTTCGGCACGAGGCTGCGCAAGGGAGCGGTCAACACGACCGTCGCCGCGCTGGCGGTAGCGGCTCTGGCCGCGTCCCAGGCACCGGACGTCACGGCCGACGGCCACGGCAGACAGACCGCCGCCGACACCCCGTCGTCCGCCGACAACGGCAGCGGCATCGGTGACAGCGCCACCGGCAACTCGCCGTACTACACGGACCTGCCGCCGCTGAACAGCCCGAACCCCGCGCCGAGCGAGAGCTCCGCCACCACCCCGGCCGCCACCGGCGCCACCGAGGCGGGCATCCCGGCGACCGTCCTGGACGCCTACAAGAAGGCCGAGGCGGAGCTGGCGCGGTCCAAGCCCGGCTGCAACCTGCCCTGGCAACTCCTCGCAGCCATCGGCAAGGTCGAGTCGGGCCAGGCCCGCGGCGGCAACGTCACCGCCGACGGCACCACCGTCTCGCCGATCCTCGGCCCGGTCCTCAACGGCGTCGGCTTCGCGAACATCAGCGACACCGACAACGGCGCGTACGACGGCGACAGCACCTACGACCGGGCCGTGGGCCCCATGCAGTTCATCCCGTCCACCTGGGCGTGGGCGGGCCGCGACGGCAACGCCGACGGCAAGAAGGACCCCAACAACATCTACGACGCCGCGCTCGCCGCCGGCCACTACCTGTGCCGTTACGACTGGGACATGTCGGCCACGTCCGGGATGCGCAGCGCGATCCTCAGCTACAACAACTCGACGGACTACCTGAACACCGTCCTGTCGTGGCTGGAGTACTACCGCAAGGGCACGCACGAGATCCCCAACGGCACCGGTACCGTGCCGGACAACCGCAGCGACGACGGCACCGGCTACACGCCCGCCTCGCCGTCCACCCCGTCGACGCCCGGCACGCCCAACACGCCCAGCACGCCGAACAAGCCGTCGACGCCCGGCAAGCCCGACACCCCGCCGACGCCCGCCCCCCCGACGCCGACGCCGACCCCGACCCCGACCCCGACGCCCACCGAGACGGTCGGCCACCTCGAGGACGCGGGCACGGCGAGCCTCACCGCCACGGCGGGCGACGCGTTCACCGAACGCATCAGCACCCGCGCGGAGACGGCGGCCGGCAAGGCCGTCGCCAAGGTCCGGATCCGCTTCACCGTCGTCGGCGACACCGACGCCACCTTCGCGGGCGGCGAGAGCGTCGCCACGATCGTCACCGACGCCCAGGGCGTCGCCCTCGCACCCGTCCTCCAGGCGGGCGAGAAGACCGGCGGCTTCACCGTCCGGGCCACGGTCCTCGGCCGCACGCTCTCCGCCCTCGACTACAAGGCCACCGTCACCGCCCGCGCCGCCGACGCCCTCGCCCGCACCGGCAGCGCCACGCTGACCTGCACCGCCGGCGGCGAGTTCGCCGACCGGGTCGAGGTGAAGGCCACCTACAAGGGCGCCGTCGCGGACAAGGTCGCGGCCACCGCCACCCTGATCAGGTCGGCCGACGACACGACCACGAACGACAAGGGCCCCTACTTCAAGGACGCCGCCGGCAACCCCGTCCGCACCCTGGACCTCCAGACGGACGCGAACGGCCTGCTGGCGCTGCCCGCCCTGTACGCGGACGACGCCGCCGGCACCTATCTGCTGCGCATCACCACCACGGGCGGAGCGACCCTGACGGTCGAACTCACCGTCACGGCGGCCGAGACCTCGACGCCCACCCCGACGCCCAGCGAGTCGGAGCCGACGGCCACCGCCTCGTAGACCTCCCGCGGACCCGGCCCTGCTGCGGACCCCGGTCCGGACTCCGCACCGAACGACGACGGCGGCGCCCCTGTCTCCACAGGGGCGCCGCCGTCGTGCGCTACGTGTTCTCATCTCGCCCGCCCGTTGCTACGGTGCCCGACCTGACGTCCCGTCAGCTCCGGGAGGACCGTATGCGTGCCCTGATCGCCGCCGCGACCGGTCTCGCCGTCGCGCTCGCCCTCGTCCTCACCGTCTCCGCACTGGGCACACCGGCCGGCCGCACCTCCCCGAAGCCACTGCTGACCACGGTCCCCGCACACCCCTAGCCGCCCCGCCCGCCGGTTCCGCCCGCGAAGGAGGCCGAGATGCGCCGCAAGGCCAGCCTGATCCTGCTCGCCCTCGCCGTGTTCTTCGCGGCGCTGTCCCCCCTGCTGCGCTGGTACGCCTACCCGCGCCTGGCCAAGATCCCGGCGAACGAATACCAGACCATGGTCCTGGAGGCCGAGAACGCCACCCTCCTCGACTACGGCAGCATGACCGCCCGCACCGTCCCCAAGGTCACCATCGTGCAGACCCTCAAGGGCGACGTGGAGGCCTCCGAGAAGATCGAGAAGACGGCCGGCCGGGACGTCGTCGTCTGGGACGGCCTGTCCTACGTCCAGGGACCCGACGGCAAGATGGTCTCCAAGGTCCCCGAGCGGTACATCTTCGACGCCCACACCCAGGAGCCCGTGCACGCCACCGGCGAGATGGTCGACGGCGACCCGGTACGCCGGGAGGGCATCGAGTTCAAGTGGCCGTTCCTGACGGAGAAACGGGACTACGAGTACTTCGACGCGCAGACCCGCACCACGGCCCCCATCCACTACCAGGGCACCCGGACCTTCCGCGGCCTGGAGGTCTACTACTTCGAGCAGACCGTCCCCTGGACCAGGGTCGCCATGCCCAGGACGATGCCGGTCGCGGGCATCACCCCGGAGACCGTCGCCAGGACCGGCACCACCCGCTGGTACACCACGGTCCGCAGGTTCTGGGTCGAACCCGTCACCGGCGCACCCGTCTACGGCGAGGAGATCCACCGGGAGGAACTCCGCGGCGGCACCCTGCTCGGCGGCCGCGCGAAGGTCACCGCCTTCGCCGGGCACGTGAAGATGCGCGAGGACTACATCGAGCACACCGTGTCCGTGATCAAGGCCAACCGCACCCTGGTCCTGCTGCTGACCGCCTACCTGCCCTGGGGCCTGCTCCTGCTCGGCGTCCTGACGATGTGCCTCTCCCTCTACCTGGAGGCCCGCTCCCGCCGCCCGGACGAACCCACCGCAGCCGACCCCGTCGCCCCGCGGCCCGTCACCGCCTGAGCCGCGCGTTGGTGAACCGGGTCGGCTCGGCGCCGGCCGGATCCTCGGGCCAGGGATGCTTCGGATACCGGCCGCGCAACTCCGCCCGCACCCCCTTGTAGCCGTCCTTCCAGAAGGAGGCGAGGTCGGCGGTGACGGCCGCGGGCCGCCCGGCGGGGGACAGCAGATGCACCAGCAGCGGCACCCCGGCGACCCGCGGCGACTCCTGGAGCCCGAACATCTCCTGCAACTTCACCGCGAGGACCGGCCGCTCCGGGTCGGCATAGTCGATCCGGATCCTGGACCCGCTCGGCACGGTGATCCGCTCCGGCGCCAGCTCCTCCAGCCGCGCCGCCTCGCCGGATGCCCAGGGCAGCAGCCGTCCGAGCGCCTCCCCGGCACCGATCCGCCCGAGATGGCTCCGCCGCCGGGCCCGGCTCAGCTCCGGCTCCAGCCACTCGTCCACCCGCGCGCGCAGCGACGCGTCGGAGACGTCGGGCCACGGCTCTCCCAGATGCCACCGCAGGAACGCCAGCCGTTGCCGCAGGACGTCCGCGTCGGGCGACCACCGCAGCAGCCGCAGCCCGTCCTTCTCCAGCCCCTCGACCAGCGCACCGCGTACGAGCCCGGCGTCGGCGTTGCGGAGCGGACGCACCGCCAGCTCCACGGCCCCCAGCCGCTCCACCCGCCGTGCCACGACATCCCCGTCGGCCCAGTGGACCTCGTCCCGCTCGTCGAGCAGCGCGCCGGCCGCGAACCGGGCGACCTCCTCGTCCACGACCGCGGCGAGCTGCACGCGCGCGTGCCCCTTCCCCACCGGCCGGTCGGCGACGGCGACGGCGAGCCAGGGCGCCCCCCGCAGGTCCGTGCCCTCACGGACCTCGGCCCGGGTGCCGGAGACCATGAGGTAGGACCCCCTATCGGCCCGCGCCAGCCGCTCCGGGAAGGCGAGGGCGACGACGAGCCCGGCGAGCGCGTCCGACCCGGCAGCATCCCCGCCGCCGCTTCCTACGCCGCCGTTTCCTGCGCCGCCGCTTCCGCTTCCTGCGCCGCCGTTTCCTGCGTTGCCGCTTCCCCGTGTGCTGTTTCCTCCGGCGGCGGGCCCGGCCGGCGTCGAGGCCTCGGCGACGGCCCGCAGCCGGCGCACCTCCGCCCGCCATCGCGCGCCGTAGGCGTCACCCCCACGCCGGGCGGACCGCAGAGCCGCCGCCAGATCGTCGCCGTACTCCCGCGGCGCCTCCTCGCTGAGCAGCGCGACCACCTCGGCGGCCCGCTCCACCCCCACCGACGCGGCCCCGTCCAGCAGGGCCCGGCCCAACCGGGGGTGCAGCCCCAGCCGGGCCAGCCGCAGCCCCCGCTCGGTGGCCCGGCCGACGGAGTCCACCGCCCCGATCGCCGTCAGCAGCGACCTCGCCGCCGCCATCGCCCCACCCGGCGGTGGATCCAGCAACGCCAGCCCGGAAGCGTCAGGATCCCCCCAGCACGCCGCCTGGAGGGCGAACGCCGTCAGGTCGGCCACTTTGATCTCGGGGGCCGGGAACGACGGCAGCCGGGCATCCTCCGCCTCCGCCCAGCACCGGTACACCGCTCCCGGCGCCTCCCGCCCGGCCCGCCCCGCCCGCTGCCGGCCCGCCGCCTGCGAGGCACGCACCGTCGCGAGCGCGCTCAGCCCGCGCGCGTGGTCCACCCGCGGCTCCCGCGCCAGCCCCGAGTCGACGACCACCCGCACCCCCGGCACCGTCAGCGAGGACTCCGCCACGGAGGTCGCCAGGACCACCCGGCGCCGCTCCCCGGGAGCCAGCACCGCGTCCTGCACGGCTGCCGGCGCCCGCCCGTGCACCTGGAGCACGTCCACCCCGGCCGGCGCACCGAGGAGCCCCGCGACCCGCGCGATCTCCCCGACACCCGGCAGGAAGCACAACACGTCCCCCGACCGCTCGGCCAGCGCCCGCCGTACCACCGACGCCACGTGCGCCAACAACGCCGGATCCACCCGCGTCCCGTGCGGCGGCCGCACGGGACGCGCCGGGGGCGCCCAGACCACCTCGACACCGAAGACGGAACCCCGCGCCTCCACCACCGGTGCCCCGCCCAGCAGCCGGGACCAGCCCGCCGTGTCCGTCGTCGCCGAGGCCGCCACCAGCCGCAGCTCGGGCCGCAGCGTCTCGCGCACGTCCCACAGGAAGGCGGCCGAGGTGTCCGCGTCGAGATGCCGCTCGTGGCACTCGTCCAGCACCACCACATCGACGCCCGACAGCTCCTGGTCGCGCTGCAGACGCTGGAGCAGCACACCGGTCGTGACGACCTCCACGCGCGTGTGCCGCCCGACGACCCGCTCCCCGCGCACGGTGTGGCCCACGCTGTCCCCGGGCCGCTCACCCAGCAGCCACGCCATCCGCCGGGCCGCCGCCCGCGCCGCGATCCGCCGCGGCTCGGCCACGAGCACCCGGCGCGCCGGCCCCTCGCCCAGCAGACCGGCCAGCGCGAGCGGTACCAGCGTCGTCTTGCCCGTGCCCGGTGGCGCGGCCAGGACGGCCGTGCCGTGCCCGTCCAGGGCGTCGTTCAGGGCGGGCAGGGCGGCCCGCACGGGCAGCGCGTCCAGGGCGTCGTAACGGGGGATCACGCCCCCAGTGTCGTACGCCCGCGAAAACCACCCCGCACGCGCGCGTGCGGGGTGGGAGAGGAGGAAGGACGGAAGGCGCGGGAGCCCGCTAGTCCCGCTCGCAGACGAAGACGGCCGTACCCGGGATCAGGTTGCCGCGCAGCGGGGACCAGCCGCCCCACTCCGAGGAGTTCCAGGCCGGCCACTCCGGCTCGACCAGGTCCACCAGCCGGAAACCGCCCGCCACGATGTCGCGGACCCGGTCGCCGAGCGTCCGGTGATGCTCCACGTACACCGCGTGGCCCTGGTCGTCCTGCTCGACATAAGGAGTGCGGTCGAAATACGACGAGGACACGGTCAGCCCCTCCGGGCCCGGCTCGTCCGGGAACGCCCAGCGGATCGGGTGGGTCACCGAGAACACGAACCGGCCCCCCGGCCGCAGCACCCGCCGCACCTCCTTCAGGACCAGCACCGGGTCGGCCACGAAGGGCAGCGCCCCGTACGCCGAGCAGGCCAGGTCGAAAGAGGCGTCCGCGAAGGGCAGCGCGCCCGCGTCGGCGCACACCAGCGGGAACGAGACGCCGATGCGCAGCGCGTGCTGGAGCTGGCGGTGCGAGAGGTCCAGGGCGACCGGACGCGCGCCCTGCGCGGTCAGCCAGCGCGCGCACTGCGCCGCGCCGGCGCCGATCTCCAGGACCGACTTGCCCTTCAGCTCCTCCGGCGGGCCGAGCAGCTCCGCCTCCACCTCGTCCAGACCCTCGGGACCCCATACGAACCGGTCGTCGCCGAGGAAGGTGCCGTGCTCGATCTGGTATTCGTCCGCGTTGCGGTCCCACCAGCCCCGGTTGGCCCGGGAGCTCTCGGTGACGTCGGCGTCACGTCGGGTGGCTTCCGGCTCGAAGACCGGCTCGGACGATTCAGGCTCTTGGATGATCGGCTCCCTCGTCGTACTCTTCCGTGCAACCCGCCCGTCGGTGTCACCCGAGGTGTCACCGGTGAGGCTTCCTGCGGCCTGTTTGACCTCAGGAGAAAGGTTGTGTGCCGGGAATGCGGCGATCCGCCCCGGGTGTGCGCCTTCGCGCATTGACCCCGCCCGGCTGCCCCCGTATGCTACAAGTTGCGCTGCGGGCCTGCGCACCTCAGACGTAGCAGGCTGCGCTCGCATCTGTTGTTGTCCCCTCGGTTCTCGAGGTGCCATCACCGGTCATCCGGTGAGGTGCTTCCTAAGCTGTCCGGCTTCTTCAGAGCGATCACGGGCTCCCGGCGTAGCAGTACCTACGACTCACTGTCCGTACCGGAGCCCTTTCCCACATGACGAGCAGCACCGAGACCACCTCTACCACGCCGCAGGTAGCGGTCAACGACATCGGTAACGAGGAAGCCTTCCTCGCCGCGATCGACGAGACGATCAAGTACTTCAACGACGGCGACATCGTCGACGGCGTCATCGTGAAGGTCGACCGGGACGAGGTCCTGCTCGACATCGGTTACAAGACCGAAGGCGTTATCCCGAGCCGCGAGCTCTCGATCAAGCACGACGTCGACCCCAACGAGGTCGTCGCCGTCGGTGACGAGATCGAGGCCCTTGTTCTCCAGAAGGAGGACAAGGAAGGCCGCCTGATCCTTTCGAAGAAGCGCGCCCAGTACGAGCGTGCCTGGGGCACCATCGAGAAGATCAAGGAAGAAGACGGGATCGTCACCGGTACCGTCATCGAGGTCGTCAAGGGTGGTCTCATCCTCGACATCGGCCTCCGTGGCTTCCTTCCGGCGTCCCTCGTCGAGATGCGCCGCGTCCGCGACCTCCAGCCGTACGTGGGCAAGGAGCTCGAGGCCAAGATCATCGAGCTGGACAAGAACCGCAACAACGTGGTCCTGTCCCGCCGTGCCTGGCTCGAGCAGACCCAGTCCGAGGTCCGCCAGACGTTCCTCACGACCCTCCAGAAGGGTCAGGTCCGCTCCGGCGTCGTCTCCTCGATCGTCAACTTCGGTGCGTTCGTGGACCTGGGTGGCGTCGACGGTCTGGTTCACGTCTCCGAGCTTTCCTGGAAGCACATCGACCACCCCTCCGAGGTTGTCGAGGTCGGCCAGGAAGTCACCGTCGAGGTCCTCGACGTCGACATGGACCGCGAGCGTGTCTCCCTGTCGCTGAAGGCGACCCAGGAAGACCCGTGGCAGCAGTTCGCCCGCACGCACCAGATCGGGCAGGTTGTTCCCGGTAAGGTCACGAAGCTCGTTCCGTTCGGCGCGTTCGTGCGCGTCGACGAGGGCATCGAGGGTCTGGTCCACATCTCCGAGCTGGCCGAGCGCCACGTGGAGATCCCGGAGCAGGTCGTCCAGGTCAACGACGAGATCTTCGTCAAGGTCATCGACATCGACCTCGAGCGCCGCCGCATCAGCCTCTCGCTGAAGCAGGCCAACGAGTCCTTCGGTGCCGACCCGGCCTCGGTCGAGTTCGACCCGACCCTGTACGGCATGGCCGCGTCGTACGACGACCAGGGCAACTACATCTACCCCGAGGGCTTCGACCCCGAGACCAACGACTGGCTCGAGGGCTTCGAGTCGCAGCGTGAGGTCTGGGAGAACCAGTACGCCGAGGCGCAGACGCGCTTCGAGCAGCACCAGGCTCAGGTCATCAAGTCCCGCGAGGCGGACGAGAAGGCCGCTGCCGAGGGTGGCGACGCGGCTGGCGCCGCTCCGGCCGCGTCCGGTGGCGGTGGCGGTGGTTCCTACTCCTCCGAGGGTGCCGACACGTCCGGCGCGCTGGCCTCGGACGAGGCGCTCGCCGCTCTGCGCGAGAAGCTGGCCGGCGGCCAGAGCTGAACTCCCCCGGCGGGGGTGACCCCAGCCGCTGAGGTTTAGCAGTGTGTCGAGGGCCCGCACCTTTCGAGGTGCGGGCCCTCGGTGCTGCCCGGAAGCGGGATCGCCCTCGCCGCTCACCCCGTGACCACCCTGGCGCGCCCCGCCCCGGCCGGACCTCACCCGCTCCCCCCACCCGTGAGAAGCCGGCAGGAGTCATGTGATCAAGGCGCGTGGACCGGGAATGCCCACGGTCCGGCGCGCGTTGGACAGGAGGAACACGAGGGGAGCGGTCCAAGTGCTTGATCCGCAGGATTTGTACGCATGGGAGCCGAAGGGCCTGGCGGTCGTCGACATGGCGCTGGCCCAGGAGTCGGCCGGACTTGTCATGCTCTACCACTTCGACGGATACATCGACGCGGGCGAGACCGGTGACCAGATCGTCGACCGGCTCCTCGACTCGCTGCCCCACCAGGTCGTCGCCCGCTTCGACCACGACCGGCTGGTCGACTACCGCGCCCGCCGTCCGCTGCTGACCTTCAAGCGCGACCGGTGGACCGAGTACGAGGAACCGTCCATCGAGGTGCGGCTGGTACAGGACACCACCGGTGCACCCTTCCTGCTGCTGTCCGGACCCGAACCGGACGTGGAATGGGAGCGCTTCGCCGTCGCCGTCAAGCAGATCGTGGAGCGACTCGGCGTCCGCCTCTCGGTGAACTTCCACGGCATCCCCATGGGCGTCCCGCACACCCGCCCCGTGGGCCTCACCCCGCACGGCAACCGCACGGACCTCATGCCGGGCCACCGCAGCCCCTTCGACGAGGCCCAGGTCCCCGGCAGCGCCGAGGCGCTCGTCGAGTACCGCCTCATGGAAGCCGGACACGACATCCTGGGCGTCGCCGCACACGTCCCGCACTACATCGCCCGCTCCGCGTACCCGGACGCGGCCCTGACCGTCGTGGAAGCGATCACGGCGGCCACCGGCCTTGTCCTGCCGGGCATCGCGCACGCCCTGCGCACGGACGCCCACCGGACACAGACCGAGATCGACCGTCAGATCCAGGAGGGCGACGAGGAACTCACCTCCCTCGTCCAGGGCCTGGAGCACCAGTACGACGCCGCCGCCGGCGCCGAGACCCGTGGCAACATGCTCGCCGAGCCCGTCGACATCCCGTCGGCGGACGAGATCGGGCAGGAGTTCGAGCGGTTCCTCGCCGAGCGCGAGGGCGAAGGCTGAGGCTCCCGCCTGGGGCGAAGGCTGAGGCTCGCGCCGAGCGCTCACAACCGAGTCATCCCACGATGTTCCAGCCGAACGTCCCCGCTGAACAGTGCGGTTGCGCGAGCCGAGGCGGCAGCACGCAGGGGGCCTGTCGGGTACATCGTCACCGGCAGGCCCTAAGCTTTCGCTCATGCTGACAGTGGGCCTGACCGGCGGGATCGGCGCCGGCAAGAGCGAGGTGTCACGGCTGCTCGTCGAGTGCGGGGCCGTACTGATCGACGCGGACCGCATCGCACGCGAGGTCGTCGCGCCGGGCACCCCCGGACTCGCGGCGGTCGTGGACGCCTTCGGCGCGGACATCCTCGCCCCGGACGGCAGCCTCGACCGCCCCCGCCTGGGCTCGGTCGTCTTCGCCGACCCCGCGAAACTGGCGCTCCTCAACTCGATCGTGCACCCCCTCGTCGGCGCCCGCTCCCGCGAACTCGAGGCGGCCGCCCCCGAGGACGCCGTCGTCGTCCACGACGTCCCCCTCCTCACCGAGAACGCGCTCGGCTCCCTCTACGACGTCGTGGTCGTCGTCGACGTGACCCCCGAGACCCAGCTCGACCGGCTCGTCCGGTTCCGCGGCATGACGCAGGAGGACGCGCGGGCGCGGATGGCCGCACAGGCGACCCGCGACGAACGCCGGGAGATCGCCGACATCGTGATCGACAACGACGTACCGCTCGCGGAACTCCACCGGCGCGTGAAGGACGTATGGGCCGACCTCACGCACAGAGCCCATGCGCCGCACCGGACCGCTCCGGAATAGCGGCCCTCGCTCCGCGCGTTGAACCCGTTGAGCAAGGGAAGGATTTTTCCGTGCCCGATACCAGCGGTTCGACCGGACGTACTCCGGAGACACACGTCATCGACTTCCGTGCCGCGGAGCATCTGCTCGCCGCACGGGACCCGCGGGGCGCGGTGAAGTTGCTCGACGGAGTCATCGCCGCACACCCCGAGAACACCGCCGCCCGGCTGCTGCGCGCGCGTGCCTTCTTCGCCGCCGCCCAACTACGGCCTGCCGAGCTGGAGTTCACCATCGTCCTGGAGCGCGAGCCCGACAACGCCTTCGCGCACTTCGCGCTCGGCCGCACCTATGAGCGGCAGGGCCGGGCCGACCAGGCCAAGCGCCACTTCCGGCTTGCCGCGGCACTGGACCCGAACCCGCAGTACCTCAAAGCGGCACGCTTCGAGAGCTGAGAACGGCCGGCGGTCGGGTCTTCGGGCTGCCGGGCCTTCGGGATGCCGGGTCCAAGGGCTGCTGGGTCGCAGTGGCTTCGGGTCGCCACGCTGCCGGGCCTTCGGATCTTCAAGCCTTCGGATCTCCGGGCTTTCTCTGTTCTCCAGGCTCCCAGGCTTCCGGGCTCCCAGGCCTTCAGGCCTTCAGGCTGCCGGGCCCACAGGTCATCAGGGGTGGCGGTGCTCGGGCGGCCGGTACGGCGGGATGTCGGGGCCAGGCTGATAGTGGGGACCCTGTCGCCGGTGCCTGAGGATCATCGTCAGGTCGACCGTGATCACCAGCCACAGCACGCCGCACGCTACCGCCCACCCCGGACGCCCCACGACAGCGAACGCGGCCGTCCCGAAGATCGCCCAGGCCAGGCCCCACAGGGTCAGCCACAGACGCATCCGCAGCGCACTGCGCGCTGTCACAGGCTCACTGCCCGTACGCATCCCGATCACCGCTCCTCCTTGCAACGTACTCCCCGGCCCGGACGTTCTCCAGGGGGCCGGTGTCCTCGCCCCGGCGCAGCTCGAACAGAGAGCCCATCCCTCGAACGGGTGAACCGTCGACGATGGGGAACGGCCGCACGGAGAAGGGCCGTTGTACGGGCATGAAGCTGGAAATGCGAGACGGATACAAGGGAACCGGTCCCGGTGCGATCACCCCGGACGGCTGCGCGGTCGAGCTCTACTCGCGCCTGCCGGTGGGGAACGAACCGGAAGTCATCGCCGAGGCGGTGCCCCCGGGCGCGCACATCCTCGAGCTGGGCAGCGGGGTCGGGCGAGTGACCCACGCCCTGCTGGAGCGCGGATACACGGTCACGGCGGTGGACGAGTCCGCCGAGATGCTGGAGCGCGTGCGCGGGGCCCGCACGATATGCAGCCCCATCGAGGATCTCGCCCTGGGCGAGACGTTCGACGTGGTGATGCTCGCGTCGTTCCTCGTGCACAACGGGGACGTCGAGTTACGGCGAAAGCTGCTGGGGGCCTGCGCACGGCACGCGGTGAAGGGCGGCTGCGTGCTGATCCAACGGGAAGGAGAGGACTACCACTCGAACGTGCCGCGCGAGCGTGTCGACCCGAGCGGCTTCACGATCCGGATCGTCTCGACCGAGCCCGTCGGGGACGGTGTCCACTCCGTACGCGCGGAGTACGACTTCCCGGACGCCGCGTGGACCCAGACCTTCCGGTCCCGACCACTGACCAAGGACCAGTTCGAGGATGCCCTGGCGGAGGCGGGTCTGAGGGTGGAGCGCTATCTGACGGAGGACCGGACCTGGGTGAAGGCGGTGCCGGTGCCGGAGTAGAGGGGGGAGGAACGGCGGTAGGACCGGAGAAGACGTAAGAAGGGCTGGGGTGGGAGGGGACGGCAGGGACGGCAAGTGCGGCAGGGGCGGTAAGGGCGGCGGTTCGAGAAAGCGCGGCGGGGTGCGATGAGTTCGCTGACGGAGGTCGGTCTACCTCCCTGACAGCACAACGGACCGCTCACCGCAGGAGACTCTCATGTCCGAGACCACGGCTTCCCTCGCCGCCACCGCTTCCGCAGCCGCTCCCCGGTCCGCCTCCACGATCGCCCGAGGCCGCCGCGGCCGGATCGCCCTGCGAGGCTTGCAGGTGCTCCTCGCACTCTTCTACGGGATCGCCAGCGCGCTGCCGAAGCTGATCGCGCACCCGTCCGCCGCCGACGCCTTCGACGAGATGGGCTGGGGCAGCGCGGGCATGTACACCATCGGTGCCCTGGAACTCGCCGGTGCGATCGCCCTGCTCGTCCCGGTGCTCCAGTCCGTGGCGGCGGTGGCGCTGGGCGCGCTGATGGTGGGTGCGTTCGTCGTCCAGGTCGTCGCCTTCGACGGCCAGAACGCGGCGACGCCGCTCATCCTGCTCGTACCGCTGGCGCTCATAGCCTGGAAGCGACGGGAGTCGAACGCGGAGCTGCTGCGGTTGGCGCGGCGAGGGGCGTGACGAGGGCGTTACGAGAGGCGCAAAGAGTCGGGCGGACTGGAGAAGGAG